>NZ_AP025297.1 GCF_036492425.1 Persicobacter psychrovividus | reverse complement strand
CGCTTTCATGAATACCTATGATAATGATAATAATGTTTCTGTTGACCTAACTATTTTACCAGCAAGTGGACCGTACATGAACGGATCTAAATGTGTGGCCTATATTGGTTGTGATCAATCAAATATCACCCTGAAATATGCCGAAGGTGTAGCCCCCGAAGATTTGGAGATTAGAGTGGGAGGTGACTCAGGAAATAAAGGACTCTTGGGGGAAAGTAATCAGACCGGCCATACCGGTAATGACAATATCATTAATAATTTCACTCCGTTCCCGATGGTTTTTGTTGAAGGCAGTAATAATAATACCGTGGCTACTTGTGGACCGGTTGAGGATAATGCGAGTGGAAATACCTTCCTCGATAGTGATGAATGCCCCTTGAACCTGGCGATAAACGGCGTGGCTACTCAATCCTCAACTGAAGGAGATGCAGTAGCAGCGCATGCGATTGACGGTGATACAGATTCACAGCATGGTGTATTTAGCCAAACCAATTTAGAGAATGATCCTTGGTGGGAACTCGATTTGGGTAATGCCTACAACCTCAGAAACGTTGTTGTTTTTGATACGGAACAACACCCTTTGACTGCATTTAACATAATTGTTACGGATGAAAATGGAGCGATTACTTTCAGTGAATTAGTTGATGATTTGGAGACGACCAACAGTATTTTTCTTGGAGATGCGATTGGTCAGCGTATAAAAATTCAACTCGATGCAGAATCGCAATTGACATTAAAGGAAGTTCAGGTATATGGAAGTTTGGCGGAGAATATACGAATTCAAGCCCAGGACAATGTTGCAAATATTGGCGTGATGATCGAGTCAACCTCTGATATGGACGGTGATGAGCATGCGCGCATTGAGGATAAACATAGCTTTATGGACTTTGAAGTCGAAGCACCACAAAGTGGAATGTACCGTCTTGCATTACGAGTTTCTGTTGCTGAGGAAAATAGAAAGCTATCGATCACTGAAAATAATGAAATATTAGATAATGTTTTGTTCTCTGATGTTAGCCCAGATGGTGGTTGGGAAACGGTTTATACCTGGATTAATCTGAATGCGGGCAACCATACTTTGAGGTTTAAAGGCTTAAATGCCGACTGGAAAATCAACTGGTTTGAACTGACCTATAATGGGAATTTTGCTGAAAAAGAAATCATTGATTTTCCTGAGGAACCAGATGAAGAAGAGGTTATCAGCGACGCTGACGGAGTATATAAAAATGGGTTCAAAATTCTGCCAAACCCTGTAACAGATATAATGACGATTAAGCTGCCTGAGAGTGCACTTTTGCAGGCCACGGTAGAGGTAGTCATCCTGGATACCAATGGATCTCGGGTTGAGGCGATGTCTGTTCTCAATACAGGCAACGGCTTGAGCATAAACATTCAACATTTATCCTCGGGGATTTATTTTGTTCATCTGAGCCTTAACGAACAAACATTTAGTGGTAAGATTATTAAAAGATAAGTTTACTGCCCTTAAATAAGCATTAAATCAAATGCCAAATATGATGGGTGGTTTTGATTGAATTTATTTTCTTCAAAACCCCCATACTTTTTAATGATTAAAATTATTAATATATGAAAATAAATAGGTACAAAACTTATCGATGTTGTAGAAAACGTATTTTGCAACTTCTACATCTTATTGTATGTAGCTTTGTGCTCTCAACAAGTTTCGCACAGGTAGAAGTTAATTCCTTGGCTGAGTTACTACCTTACCTTTCCCAGGATAATGTTGATGTAAAGTTGCGAGCGGGTATCTATGACATTACAGTAGATAATATCACCAACGGAGAGTTCACGGACTACACAACTATCAGTGGAAAAAAGGCTTTTGTGTTATTCCTTTTTTCGGGCAATAATAGTACTTATGACTTCAGTGGAGTTACCGTAAATGTGGCGACAGGAGTCTTTAATGCCTATGATGGGGCTTACAGCGATTTTTTCGAAGTACAGACAACTGGAAATAATAATATCATCAAAAATCTAACTTTGGTGGACGTTGGAAGCGTTGATGATTACCCCAAAAATGGTGCTTGCAATATCGTCATGGATGGCGCTAATAATCGCATTGAAGGCTTTCATACCACGGTGAAGGGGTCTTTTCCATATGGTTATGGCGATGCTTTCGGTAAAGGCGGAAGCTATACCATCAAGCATTACAAGCATAGTGCATGTCTGATTCGAGGGGAGTCAAACCACCTGAAGGACTGTAGTTTTACTCACCGTTCTTATGGGCATTGTGTCTTTATGCAAGCAGCAAATAATCCTAAAATTGAAGGCTGTTATATTGAGGGGGAAGTCCGTAAAACGGATGATATGTTGGCGGAGGAAGGTACAGGATCTCCAGCAGACTTAATCGATTTTTATACCGATTGGGGGTATCGTTTGCCTGCCGGCTACATGCTCAGCACCGGTGAAGCTGGCATTAGAGCATATAATGCGGGAGCTACGATCATTGATGGTGTTGAGTACAGTCGCGGAACCTCGAATGTTACCGTTTTAGACTGTACGGTGAAATATATGCGAACGGGGGTAACGATAGCGCATGCCACAGGAACGAAATATGTTGAAGGAGTAACCGCTATCGGTTGTGAGAATGGATTTTCCTTAGGATCGGGTGATGTTGTGGATTGTTATGCAGATTGTGCTTACGGGCCTGTTTATGCGAGTACTTATGAATCTGATCGGTCTTATAATGCAGAAATTACCATTATTCCGGCAGTTGATCCTTATTATAATGGCTCAGGAAGTGTCGCCTATATTGGTGGTAGTCAGCATAAAATTGTACTAAAGGGCGAAAATGCCAATTTAGATGAAGACCTGAAAATTAAAATCGGTGGAGACAAGAATAACATACGGTTGCTTTATGGAAACTTGCCTCATCAAAATGATTTCGTAGGAACAAATTTTGAGATTATCAATCAAACAAATTACCCTATTTTTCTTTCAGATAAATCCTCTAAAGTTACGGGTAAATCAGCGGGGATGGTGACAGATTTAGGAGAGGAGAATACGATCGAATATGAAGCTGTTTCCACATTAACGATTGAAGCTGAAGAATGCAGTCAGTCATCTGGTTTGACGAAGGTAGAGGCTAATGACAATAGTGAGGGTTACCTTACAGATGTAAATGCGGATGACTGGGCGGAGTATCAGGTGAATATTCCTTATGCGGGCAGTTATTTAATCAATTATCTCATTGCTTCAGATCAAGACGAAAATCAGTTCAGTCTCCTGTTGGAAGATAGAGAATTGACCAATGAAATATTTTCCCGAACAGCGGCTTCAGATTCCTGGTCGTCGGTACAATCATCGGAATCCTTTTTCCTGGAAAAAGGTGTGCAAACTTTGAAGCTCCTCGCTCAGTCGGATGGCTGGCAGATCAATAAAATGAATCTGATGCTTGAATGTGCAAAGGTGGAGATCATCCCTTTTGCTGAAAAATTCAATGACATCGGAAAATCATTAGGTAAAACGCAGGCCACAGAAATCATTGTATTCCCTGGAAATACATTGAAATTATCCCCTGAGCCCTCTATGGGGGGGAGTTGGTCTTGGAATGGCCCAAATGGTTTTGTTGCTGATACTCGAATTGTTGAGTTGCCTGATATGGTTACGGAGATGTCGGGAGACTATAAAGTCACTTACACGAATGATTGTGGGCAAAAAAGCATGATGACTTTTACTATTCAAGTTAATAGTTCAATATTGATTGAGGCGGAAGATTTCAGTAACGCCAATGAAGGATCTAAAGTAGAGCAAACCACAGACGACCACGGCGAAAAGCAAGTTGTTATTGAAGCTGAAGATGCGTGGATTGAATATGAGGTTGAGGTGCCTATTGCGGCGATCTATGATATAGATGTACGCTGGTGGAGTGAATTAGAGCATATGGATTTCTTATTGAGTATTGATGAAGTCTCACAGGGGCAGTTTTCTTTTCCTGCAACAAATCAATGGACAACCTCAACGATTGATCATCCAATCTATTTGACCGAAGGAACTCATAAGATTCGCCTGTTATCAAAAACCAAAGGATGGAAACTTAACTGGCTGTCATTAATGGGAAAAACCTTCGTCAATCCATGTCAATTGCCATTTCATGACAATGGTTTTGAAATCAAAAACAAGGAGGTTTCATGGTCCACCGGTGTGTATGATATTACTTGTGCAGATCAGGTAAATGTATATGTTACCTTCGAAGAGGTAGGTGAAACTGCCGAAGGAGATCACCTTGATGTATATTATAGATTAGATGAACAAGCGCCGATAAAGATTACTGCTGAAGCTGGTGCGGGTGCACTGGCTGCTATTGTAAAAGGAGTAAGCGGACAAACCATAGAGCTCATAATTGAAGGCAAGTCAGGAAGTGATCATCATTATTTTCAGCTTGCCAAGGTGTCGATCGTTAGAACCACCGATCCTTTTGCCAAAATTGAGGCAGAGCATTTCGATGATGCCGATGGAGTGAAAATTGGAGCCTGTGGCGATGTGGGGGGAGGACAGAATTTAGGCTCTATTTTTCCCGGCAATTGGAGCATGTACTCCGGTTTGGATTTAACAGGTGTCAAGAGCATAGATTTGCGTGTTGCTTCGGTTTACAATGATGCCTATGTCGAAATCCACTTGGATGCTCCGGAGGGAAAGTTGATTGGGACAGGCCTTGCTAATAATACCGAAGGGTGGCAAGTTTATGAGACGATCAGCACTCCTATTGAAGAGGTTATAGGTGTTCATGATGTCTATCTTGTGTATAAAACAATCTCAAGCCGCAATGTGGTCAATATAAATTGGTTTCAGTTTAGTGACGAAGAGGTTACTGACTCCAAGAATGATCAAAGTATAAATTTCGAATCATTTAATTCGCCAGTTTTAATTACGGATAATGATTTTGTACTTCAGGCGACCAGTACGTCAGGTTTAAAGGTAACTTTTCAAAGTTCAGATGAAAATGTGGCTGTTATAGAGGGGGAAGTAGTCAAAATTAAAGGGATAGGAGAAACGACTATTACCGCCGCTCAGGAAGGGGATCTGTTTTATCATCCGGCAGCAGTTGTCTCCCAAAAATTAGTCATAAACAAGTTGGAAACGATCATTGATTTCACCCCAATCGAAGTGAAAAAAATGGGAGATAGTGTATTTAAACCGTGGGTAACCACAAATTCCACAAGTGAAATTCGGCTTTTTAGTTCAGACGATAATGTCGCTAAAGTTACGGATGGTAGAATTCATATTGAAGGAGTCGGCGAAGCCATAATCTCTGCATATTGTGAAGAAAATGAAACCTATACCGCAGCGAAAGAAGATAGATTGTTGATCGTAGAGGCGAGGGTATTGAATAGTGAACTACTTGCTTTGGTAGAATCAATTTATCCTAATCCAGTTCTCGGAAATTTAAATATTGAATTAAATACACCAGATAAGGCTTTTGTTGAAATTATTGATATTCAGGGAAATAAAGTGCATGAAGAATGGATTTCAGCCAAGAGTAGTCAAATTGATGTACATCATTTGAATAAGGGCATTTACTTCTTACGGCTTTCCACTGATACCAATATTACAGAATCATATAAACTAATTTTTGATACGCACTAAATGATAATTATTGAAATGTAAATATAATGAAGTGAAGTATATTATATTATATCATTTTTTCAGTTGATATACTTCTCTTTTATAACTTGATTTTTTTGAACATGAGGAAGTTTTTTAAATTATTTATACTAATATCCCTTTTCAATTTATCCATCGTCTATGCTCAATCTCAACCCAATGTTATCTTACTATTGGTGGATGATCAAGGGTATGGTGATGTTGGTGCATTGGGGAACCCATTGATCAGTACGCCCAATATTGATGCTTTATATGAATCAAGTGCTCGTTTTACGGATTTTCATGTCAGCCCGACGTGTGCACCTACCAGAGCATCTTTATTATCTGGGCATCATTGTGACCGAGCAGGGGTATGGCATACAGTCAATGGGCGGTCTTTGATTCTTGAAAGAGAAACCCTGATGGCTCAAACTTTTAAAGAGAATGGATACAGTACTGGTATTTTCGGTAAATGGCATTTAGGAGATAATTATCCTTTCAGACCTCAAGATAAAGGTTTTGAGGAAGTATTGATTCATGGAGGAGGTGGTGTTGGTCAGACGATGGATCATTTTGACAACAACTATTTTGATGATGTTTATGTGCACAATGGCGAGTTGAAGCAATTTGAAGGCTATTGTACTGATGTCTGGTTTAAGCAGGCAAAGCAATTTATCAAGCGTCAAAATGGCAAACCTTTCTTTTGTTATATCCCCACCAATGCGGCACATTCGCCCTATTTTGTTGAGGAAAAATATGCGGAACCCTACCGAGATAATGACCAAATTCCCAATGCGGCATTCTATGGAATGATCACCAATGTGGATGAAAACATCGGGAAGCTGAAGTCATTCCTTGAGGAAAACGAGCTGCTGGACAATACGATAATCATTTTTTCTACAGATAATGGGACTGCCGCAGGAGCCAAAACAACAGGTCATCGATTCAATGGCTTTGTTTCTGAGGGTAATAACGCAGGCATGCGTGGCATTAAAGCAAGTATTTACGAGGGTGGGCATCGGGTGCCATTATTTATTCATTGGAAAAATGGGAACATCAATGTTGGCAGGGACATTAACGACCTGACGGCACATTTTGATATTTTCCCAACCTTGGTGGAATTGTGTGACTTAAAGCAGAAGAACCCAATATCATTTGATGGGAAAAGTTTAGTGCCCTTATTGAGGGGCGAACAATCCGATGATTTTGGCGACCAACGGGTCATCATAGTTGATGGCCAACGGGAGGAAATGCCTGTTGCCTGGAGCAATACGGCTTTGATGCAAGGCCCCTGGAGGCTGATTAATGGTGAAGAACTCTATAACCTTGATTCAGACCCAGGACAGAGCGTCGATATTTTTGAAAATCATCCGGAGAAAGTGAAAGAACTAAAGCAGGCGTATGATCTTTGGTGGCAGGATGTAGCGCCCACATTTTCGGATATGCCCTACATTTACTTGGGGGCTCAAGAGGAGAATCCGACCACTTTATACTGTCATGATTGGCATACCGATAAGGTCAGCCCATGGAAACAAGACCATATCCGAACAGGCTACAGAGATAATGGCTATTGGTTGGTTAAAGTGGCCCAAGATGGCAATTATCGTTTCAGACTTCGCCGTTGGCCTGTTGAAACCAACTATACTTTGGCAGAAGGCGCCCCTGTCCGTCCGGCGGTTTCTGGTACGACCGTAACCGCTGGAAAAAGAGGCAGAGCTCTAAAAATTGAAAAAGCACAGCTAAGCATTCAAGGAATTGATGAAGTAAAAGCTGTTAATCCTGCTGCTGAATATGTTGAGTTTAATGTGAGTTTGAAAAAAGGCGATGCACGCCTTTTTACCAAGTTTATTCTGGATGATGATACAGACTTGGGCGCTTATTATGTAGAGGTAGAGCACTTAGAGAAATTATAGAGATGAAAGGATTATTTAGAGGATTAATTTTGGTCGCTCTTAGTGGGCTGGGGAGTACTTTGGTGAATGCGCAAAAGAACGAGGCGCCAAATATCATCTTCATTATGAGTGATGACCATGCTTATCAAGCCATAAGTGCCTATGGGCATGGCCTCAATCAAACCCCCAATATTGACAGAATTGCTGATGAAGGTGTAATTTTCAATAGTGCCACCGTTACCAATTCTATTTGTGCACCGAGTAGAGCGGTCATGTTGACGGGCAAGCATAGCTTTAGAAATGGAAAGGTGGATAATCATCAGGAGTTTGATTGGAATCAAGATAATTTTGTCAAGCAACTTCAGGAAAATAATTATGCTACGGCACTTTTAGGGAAGATTCACCTGGATGGTACACCACAAGGATTTGATCATTACGCTGTTTTACCTGCTCAGGGAAATTACTACAACCCTGATTTTATTATCAATGGCGATACCACACAAATCGAAGGTTATGTAACGGACATCACTACCGATATGGTCATTGATTGGTTGGATGATCGAAATACCGATAAACCATTTTGTGTATTGTATCATCAAAAAGCCCCGCATAGAGAGTGGTTGCCTGCTGAACGTCATTATAAGAAATATACCAAAAGAACCTTCAAAGAACCAACCACATTATTTGCCAACAATGAAGGTCGTGGCACCGCTGCACAAACAGCCGAGATGAACATCCTCAGCCATATGAATTGGGCAGGAGATTCAAAGATCTCACCGGAAGCCTTGGAGGCTATGGGGATTGATGAAAATTCTGACTGGGGAATTGAGGCCTGGGAGAAGAATCTGGGTAGAATGAATAAGCAGCAGCGAGCGAGCTGGGATGCCACCTATCAGCCAATTATCGAGGATTTTAAGTCAAAATATCCGACCATGAGTAAGGAGCAATTAACCAAATGGCGGTATCAGAGATACATGCAGGATTATTTGGCATGTATTGCTTCGGTGGATGAAGGCGTTGGACGCGTCCTTGATTATTTGGATCAAAATAATTTAGCGGAGAATACCATTGTAGTTTATACCTCGGATCAGGGTTTTTACTTAGGTGAAAATGGATGGTTTGATAAACGTTTTATGTATGAGCAATCCCTGCGAACCCCACTTTTGATGCGGTACCCAAAGGAAGTTGAAGCAGGGCAGAAAAGTGATGCCCTGGTACAGAATTTAGATTTCGCCCCTACCTTTTTAGATTATGCGGGTATAAATATTCCTACTGATATCCAAGGGAAATCATTTCGAAAGGTATTGAATCAGGAAGATGAAAATTTCCGAGATGCAGTTTACTATACCTATTATGAGTATCCGTCAATTCATATGGTAAAGCGGCATTATGGGATTCGTACCCATCGGTATAAGTTGATTCACTTCTATTACGATGTCGATCAATGGGAGCTTTACGATCTGTCTGCTGATCCTGATGAACAGACAAATGTTTACAACTCCCCTGAATATGCAGAAATCAAAGAACAGCTTCATCAACAGCTAACAGATTTAAGAAAGGAGTATGGTGACTCTGACCAATTGCAGCAAGAGCATTTGGACAGGTACATCAATACAGTTAAGGAAACGATGAGTGGCCTTTAGTTTATAATTTTTCAGCACAGAGATGATAATCAAGATTATTTTATCATCCAAAAGTCATAGTGCAGATGCTATTTTAAGTGTATTTATATGAAGACAATGAGAGCTTTAATATTTGTTTTTTTAACCGCGTTATTACCAATTGGTGCTGATGCGCAGTTAAATCGAGCTGTTGGAAGCAATGATTTTGAGGACTGGAGTGGCTTTACCAAAGTAAAAAAACAGGTTGGTTATTTTGAATCTGGTACGGATATAAGTTATTCTTATCCTGAAGGAGAAAATTGGTCCAAGGGATACAGAGATTATTATCATGGCGAAGATTGGAGTCAATACGAAGGCTTTGTATTTGATCTTTATCAAAAAGAAGGTTCTTCGGCAGTCATTGACTTGACTTTTAAGGTGGCTGAGGAAAATATCCGTAAGCTTCAACTTGAAAATAAGGCAACCGTTACGCTGCATGGCAAGGGTTGGCAACAGGTATTCATTCCCTGGAAAGCATTTGACTTGCCTGAAGGACAGCGTGGAACACTGCAAGGAGTGAAACAACTACATTTGTCAGTAGCTTCTGAGAAAAATACCCAGTTACAAATACGGAACGTACATCTGTCAAAAGGTAAAGTTTTAGCTGTTGATGCTCCGATTCAGGGCCTTTCTGCAAATGCGGGGCAAAAGGTGAGCTATCAAGTCAAGGTGGTCAATGCCAGTGATCAACCCCAACAAATTCATTGTTCTTTTCCTGTTCAGGGATGGGAGTCCATGAAAGCGACCGTCAAACCTGCTTCGGTTTTATTAGCCGTAGGGGAACAAAAGCAAATTTTGGTTGAAGTAGAGATTCCAGCGCATCTACCACAAGGAGTTCGAGAGAAACAAACGCTGAAAATCATCCCTAATGCTGATGGGGCAAGCAGTAAAACAATAGAATTTACGACAGCCGTTACCGTGCCTTCCCCCTTTATGGTACATACCGCAGACAACTGGTCTGAAGTTATTGCTAAAACTGAAAAATATGATTGGGCCAAAGAAGAACTTGAAAAAATAGAAGCAAACGCTCAGAAATGGGTTGTTCCCGAGTACTCCACCAAGGCAGCGCCTATTGATTCTTTCCGTGGTCCTTATCTGTTTCATGAAAGTGAAGCCAGTAAAATGATGAATTGTGCCATGGCCTACCGTTTGACCGGTAAGCAAATTTATGCACAAAAGTGTGTGCAGTTCTTGAGGAAGATTTATGATAAGGATCAAGGCTATCCGGCAACATACCGCTTCAATCAAAATAATTTTGTCAAAGAAGGGGGTGTTTTTCAGAATGTGGCAAGAGCATACGATATGATCATGGACTGCGGTCTTTTGACGGAAGAAGACCATCAAGGTGTAGAGCATACCTTTCGACTATATATTGAAACGGCCATGCTGGGCAATGATGATGGAGGGGTAAATAACTGGGATTTAAGTGAATTGGCTGGTGCCTTTTATTGTGCCTTGGTGATTCAGGATTGGCATTTGGTCGATTGGACCTTAAATTCCCCTTCAGGGATCTACCGACAATTTACCCAAGGAGTCATGAGTGATGGATGGTGGTATGAGTGTGCTGTGGGGTATAATATCTGGTGTTCTACCATGTTTTCGGAAATGGCAATAGCTATGCGCCCCTGGGGAGAAAACTTTGTAGACGCTCAAATGCCCATTGGCACAACACCTTATTTTTCATTGCTGCCTGAACGCAGAAAACCAGGACTATACGGGATGAACTTTGATAAGTGGGGCGCCTTGCATAAGCCGAGTGTTGGCATAAAAGATATGTGGGATGCTTTGATTCCCTTTTTGGATTATCGAGGAGTTATCTTTGCTGTAAATGATGCCAAAGAGAGCCTGGTAACAGGTGAGCCTTATGAATTAGCCTATTACCTCTACCGTGACCTGGAATATGCAGCAGTAATTAATAGAGGCAAGGGAAGAAATCTTTTGTACGGGGTGCCGGAACTACCTGAGGTTGTTTCAGAGAAAGCCAAAAAATCTGCTTTTGCCGATAATATGGGGGTAGTACAATTGCGCTCCCAGACTGCTGATCGGGAACAAAAAGATCAAATTCAGGCCGTGTTGCATTATGGTACACATGGTGGTTATCATGGGCATTACGACAGAGGGAGTTTTCTTAGCATGATGCGTTATGGGCGCAGTTTCTTTAATCCTGAGATGTACTGGTACGGTTACAAGTCCTACCTGTATAAGTTTTTGGTACAAAACTCGGTGAATAAAAACATGGTTACCGTGGACTTGAAAATGCAGGAGCCTCGGGAAAGTTTCAGGACACTTTTCTATGAGGGAGAAATGATGCAGGCCGCTGCTGTTGAAACAAAAGCCACATGGGTAAATCCTCCCTATGGTGGAATGATCTATGGAGATAAAAAAGACTACACTTTTGCACAAAAAGCATGGGAGGAAGGTCGCTCATTGAGCATTCCTGAGGATGCGCCAAAATATGGTCAAGTGTCAGATCCTACGGAAGATATTTTACAAAGGAGACTGATGGTGATGATGGATGATTACGTGATTTTAGCTGATTATATGGAGGCTGAGCAAGCGCATGATTTTGACTGGCTTTTCCAAATGAAAGGTTTCATGGGGATCACCGCAGATCAGGTTAAGTTGAAAACACACCAAAATCAAATGAGTGATGATCCATTGAGCAGCGCACAGTTTACTACAGATTGCAATTGGTATGAAACAAAAGGATCTTCGCGTGCGGTATTTGAAATGTGCTTTGGTGCTGAATGTGACAACGCTGGTGCACGAATGCCTAATAGTGAGGATGGACCGTTAAAAATGGATATTTTCACCGCTTGGCCTAAAAATAATGAGGTCATGATCGGTACGGCTCCTGAAAACTTTGCGGTAAATAAACAATTATGGTATAGCATTGCCGCCGATGGAGAAATGCTGCTTAATGATAGCACAGGCGCATGGATTCTCGGAAGTAAAAACATTGCCTTGGATATTCAGGGTAAAAATGAGCTGCACTTAACCACCAAGGTTGCTGGGAAAATTCAGAATAATACAATTTTTTGGGGGGATGCCAAGGTACTATTGGCTGACGGCAGCGAACGGTTCCTTAAAGACTTACCTTTTAAGTCCAATAACTTGTTATTGCCTGCTCAAATAGGACTTGATTATTATGGTGGACCCGTAAAATTAGGTGGAAAGCATATGGCAAATCCTTTCCCTGGAATGCCTGAGAACCATGCTCAAGCAGCTGAAATTACACTTGATTTGTCTGAGCTGAATGCTATTAAATTTATAGCGCGTATCGGCGGCGATTTTCCGCTCGGAGATGAAACCTCTCGACGTAAAACAATGGCCGTTAGATCTCATGGCAAAACTGCCCGTTTTCTATCGGTTATTGAACCTTATGAAGAAGCTTCTGCGATTGAATCGGTCAATGCTGAAAATGCTGATCAACTGATTGTCCAATTGAAAGATGGTAGAAGGCAGGAGATTACTATTCATAATTTGGAAGATGCTCAAAACTCAATTGAAGTTCAAACAAAAGAGTATCTCCATGGTGAATTGATCCGAGAAGAACGAACTGAAAAAAAGGTACAAGCTATTTTTAAAGAAATGCTATAAAGCGAGATATACCTGCGATTAAGTATTCATTTATAAACATCATTTTAATTAACCACGGTAAGGCTGCCATAGCAGGGTAGTCCTTACCAAAAAAATTACAGCAATTTTTTAATATTTATTCTCCATGAGAACATTTCACCTAATCAACCGATACTATTTCCTTACACTGATATTTATTGGTGTTGCTTTTGGGGCTTGCTCAAAAAGGACAAATATTGAACTAAAATCACCTGACAGCCGAAAGGTATTGACGGTGTCCCCTGAAACTGAGCAAGGGATCGTTTTTAGTGTAAATTACGACGGGCAAGAAGTTATATTACCTTCAGTTATTAATCTCCAATCATTGGATATTGATTTTAGTAATCCTTTTTCTGTTGTAAAAACAGAGAAGAAATCTATTAATGATCAGTGGTCTACATCAATTGGAGAGCGAAGCTCAATACCGAATCATTATAATGAGGTCAAGATTTTCCTTAAAAGTAAAACGGCACAATTGAATATTATAGGCCGTGCATATAATGAAGGGGTGGCTTTTGCTTATGAGATCCCAGAACAGGAAGGCTTGGGAGAAATCAAACTTGATGAGGAGTTGATCACCTACCGATTTGCCCAGGATCATCGTGTTTGGTCCACTCCAAAACGGGAAGTGGGAAAGCTAACCGCGCAAGGTGAGTATCGGCCAATTCCTTTAAGTCAGTTAGAAGAAGGTTGTGAACGCCCCCTGTTAATAGAAATAGCAGACAATAAGAAAATTGCCTTGGCAGAAGCACGATTGGTTGATTATGCGCGGCTGAGTTATAATTCAGGTAAAGAGGGCGCAATGGAGATTGTTTCTTCTCTTGATGGCAAGATCGACGACCTCAATCAAGATGTTGTATCAGGAGCGGTGAGTGGCCAGCGATCTAAGGATGCAAAAGTTAAAGCTAAATTGCCTATTCAATCGCCATGGCGGGTGGTGATGATGGCTGAAAGTCATGGCAAGTTATTGGAAAACAACTTTTTATTGGAGAATCTAAATGATCCTTGTGCATTGGAGGATGCCTCTTGGATTACGCCAGGAAAAGTCTTGCGGGAAGGAACCCTAACGACTGAAGGTGCTTATTCAGCGATTGATTTTGTCGCAAGTCACAATATGCAATATGTTCATTTTGATGCCGGATGGTATGGTAATGAAATGGATGATGAATCTGATGCAACCACCATTACACTTGACCCCAAACGCTCTAAAGGGCCTTTTGATTTGGAAAATATATGCCAATATGCCAAAAGCAAAGGAGTCAAAGTGATGCTTTATGTTAATCGCAGGGCGTTGGAAAAGCAACTTGATGATTTGCTCCCGCTATTCAAAAAATGGGGAGTAGCAGGGATAAAATATGGATTTGTACGCGTAGGAGATTATGAGGCTACAAAGTGGATGCACGAGGCGGTGAAGAAAACCGCAGACCATCAGATGATTGTTAATGTGCATGATGAATATCGCCCAACGGGTTTTTCAAGAACTTATCCCAATTTGTTAACTCAAGAAGGAATTCGTGGGGATGAGGAAACGGTACCGAATAGCCATACGCTCATCACGATGTTTACACGTAGTTTGGCTGGAGCATCAGACAATACGGTCTGTTATTATAATAAGCGGGTAAAAACCATGGGCTCAAATGCCTCCCAGCTCGCAAAAACGGTATGTATCTACAGCCCTCTTCAATTTTTGTATTGGTATGATAGCGCACCTGCGGCTCCAATGAAGGATGATGCCCTTTGGGGCAATACCAAGCATATAGGTAATGAACCTGAACTCGAATTTTTTGATAATGTACCCACGGTTTGGGATGAGACAAAAGTACTTGTGGGTAAAATTGGCGAAATCGGAGTTATTGCAAGACGGAAGGGAAGGGATTGGTTTATTGGTTGTATCAATGGAATGGATGCTAATAAGGTAGATATTGATTTTGGCTTTTTGGGTGAAGATGTACCCTACGTCTGTAAAATATATTCAGACGATGAACAACAGCCGACTCGTACAAAGGTTCGAATTGATAGAAAGGAAGTAAATAAAAATAGTAAAATAACAATGCAGGTTAAGCCAAATAATGGTTTTGTCATGCATATACAAGCCTTAGAACAACCTATGTGATGTAAGTAACACTTGATCATTCTGAAAGCATAGATATTGGTATTGTAGATCATCGGTATTTGTGTGAGTTAATACTTTGATTATAAGTGTTCTTTATTGCTTAAATTTTTATAACCAACAAATAGTTAACTATGAGATTTTTTGACAAAATTATGTCATTGCTCTTGCTTTTGACATTCATCTTTACTTGCACTTTTAGTTATGGACAAGAAGACCCAACAAAAGTCAGACTCATCCCTACGGTTGAGGGGGATGCAGATACCGAGTTTTTATTTTCAACTCATTTAATTGATAAAAAAAATGCTGACAGTGGACAGGAACTAAGAATTGCAGATGATCGGATTGATACATCCAAGCGTGGGGCCTATGTGGAGTACCAAATTAAATCTGGTACAAGTGGCAATTTTATCGTTCATTTGTTGGCAGGTACTCAGAGCAGTACAGCAAATTTGAACGTTGGAGTTTATAAGGTTGGAGAGCAATGGCCAGAGGAGGGTACAGGTGAAACCGTTTTATTAACTCGTGGGGAATGGACTGATCAGAAGTCTTATTATTTTCCTATCACCGTAGAGGCTAATCAGGCTTATGTGATGCGTATCCGGTTTTTGGATGAAACGGCAGATAACTGGGTCGCAAATATTCATAATATAGCCGTTGAAGAGGAGAAGGGATCTATCGATGCCACTTTAAAGTCTTTAACCATCGACGGTAAGGAAGTGGAAGGCTTTAACTCAGGAACATATACTTATAATATTGCTTTACCATTGGGTACGCAAAAGGTAAATATTGCGGCTGAAGCAAATGACGATAAGGCTCAAGGAGTTGCAGGAACGGGTGAGCATCAGTTGATGGAAGGAAAAAATGAAGTGGTGGTTACCGTAACGGCTGAATCAGGTTTGGATCAAGAATATACCTTGAATCTTTTTCTTCCTTTAAGTGTTCAGGATGGCTCAATTATTAGAAGCGCATCCGATGCGTTCAAAAACAATGGGATTGCTGGAAGCGATACTAAATTAAATCAGATTGCTACTGGGGATTATATTGAATATTATGTCTATTCGGAAACAGACCAATCGTTGTTGTTTCATGTTAACTGTACGAATGGTTATGATACACCAAATAGTTATTTGAATATTAATGATTATGGACTTGATGAGGAGTGGGTACTTGATGAAAATAAATCAATCAATATTCCTTTTACCAACTGGAATTCTTCTGAGGAAAAATTCGTTGAAATGACCATTGATTTTAAAGCAAATGAGGCAAGGATCGTACGAATCTATGGTATAACTGATCAAAATAATGCAGCAGATATTTTTGGCATTAAATGGCATAGTCCACGAACAGGTTCTGATGATGCTGATTTAAAAGATTTGACTATTGATGGTCAAACGATTGAAGGTTTCGACCCATCGGTAATCAACTATACGTTCACCTATAATGCTGATGTTAGCAGTATTAATATTGGTGGCCTTGCTAACGATGACGCAGCGCAGGCTGTCGAGGGGATTGGTGATAAAACTTTAGAGCAGGGCAAAAACCAATTTGACATCAAAGTAACCTCCGAGTCTGGGGTTGTAAAAGTATATACCATATCCATTTTCTCACCAATCGAAGTTGTTGATGGAAACACTTTTAAAATGGCCACAGATGCTTATGACCAGTGGGGCCTTTTTACTTTAGATCATAGAATTAATGAGACCAAAAATAATGCTTATGTGGAATATTTGGTGTATTCAAAAACGGATCTTAACGCTTCAGTTATTATCAAGTGTGCAAATGGATATGACGTTGATAACAGTTATTTGAATGTTTCAGCCTATAAGTTGGGTGAAGATTGGGTATCTAATCCAGATAATTCTCATAACATTCCATTTACGGGTACCGAAGGTGACTGGGATGATGCCGACGATCGTTTTATTGAAGCTCCTATACAGTTAGTTGCCAATGAATTGATGGTATTACGAATCCATTGTATTGATTTATCTGGTAAAAATAATGTTGCCAATATTTACAATATGACTTTTGCGGTGGATGATCTTTCTGATAATGCAAACCTTTCAGCCTTGACCGTTGATGGTAACTCTGTTATTGATTTTGATCCTGCAATCACTAACTATACAATAGATATGCCTTCCAATATTACTGAAATTGAAATAGGAGCGACAGCAGAAAATCAAGCGGCATCCATTAGTGGTCTTGGCACGGTTTCAATTTCTGCTGACGAATCAACTCATGAGGTTGTGGTAACTGCACCAGCAGGCAATACAAAAACCTACACAATCAATATAGCCTTCACAACACCAAATCTTGCGACCTTATCTGACTTGAAAATCAACGATCAAACCATTGATGGTTTTGAAAGTGGTCAGTTGGCTTATCATGTATCGCTGGAAGCCAATACTATTGCTGTCGAGGTATCGGCTACGGCGACGGATCCAACGGCCACTATTGAAGGTGTTGGTACTGTTGATTTAAGTCAGGGTAATTTAGTGCACGAAGTAAGCGTGAGGCTGAATGAATCAGAAATTCAGGTTTATACCATCAATTTCACAGTATCAGCATCGGAGGAGGCAACTTTATCGGCCCTTTCAGTGGATGATATTTCAGTACCAAGCTTTGATCCGGAAACAGATGGCTATAATGTGGTATTGGCCGCAGGCACGACCCAAGTGAACGTTGCTGCAATTGCTACAGATGACAAAGCTCAGATTGAGGGGACAGGAACAATTGCAATTTTAGGTACTGAGATGGAGCATCAAATTCGTGTAGTGGCTGAGGCAGGCAATGAAAAAATATACCTCATTAATTTCAGTGTTGAAGTGGTCAATGCCTCAGATTTATCAAAAATACCTTATCATATTCTGACGAAAGAAGGAAGAATATTGATTTCGGGCTTAGAGGGTAGAGAGGCCATTGCTGTTTATGAATTAAATGGGCGATTGGTACACCGTTCAAACACATTCAACACAGAGGTGAATGTATTGGTGAATTCAGGTGTTTATATAGTCAATATTGATAATTATGTGATTAAGATTTTTGTCCCTTAGCAGGACCAATGGTTGATGTAAGAGGAGTAACTTTTAAAAGGTTCCCTGCAAGGGGGGGCTGAATAAATAAGCTGGAATTCTGTGATCGGGATGTTGGAGGTTAAATTTCCTGCGTCCAATCATGGCGTTCCAGCTATTTTTTTATTGTGGAATACAACAATCACTTTTGAACATTTGTGCACTTTATAAAGAAGTTCTCTCAAAGGAACGACAGGGTAATTGATGTTTCGATTGTTGAGGTCGAAACAAGGGTCACGGTTGTACCAGTTAAATATCAGACAAGGGAATAGCAGGAATTTTATTAAGGGGAAGTTCACGTGTTAAACAAGATGCTATAAATTAATAGCACAACTTGTAGTAGCATATTTTATTAAAATTGCATGAAAATCAGGGTTTGAGCTATTGTTAATGGTATATTTATGCGTCTGATATAGCCATTTATTTATCGTGATAAAGTTTGAATTTAACCTAAATTTGAGCAAATTAATATGGTTTAGAATATCCCTTTTTGGTGTATATCCGACGTAGAATGTCCGATTTGAGCAATTCAATAAAAAACATTCAGCTTAGTTGACTATTTTTTTAGAATATCGAATTTTATCAATTATATTAGGAAATTGGTATTTGGTTATCCAGGATCGTTGTGGGTTTTGGGATTAGCAAATTGGAAATCATCTTTAAATGAAATTTTAATTTGTTGCCATTGAAACCAATTTGCTCACCATAAGCAAGTACATATGCCTGTCTGTGAGAAAGGATATTATTAGCCTGTGGAGCAATTTTTTTGACGGTTAGTTTTCGCATTAATTAATAAATAACCCAATTTTTTTGAATTAAGATTAATTTTATGGCATTAGAAAAAGTTAGGCCAAAGAAGGGAGATCCAGCAGAAATCGAGCAGTTGTTCCCTAATTATGATCTACAAATTCATTGTTGTAGATACTGGTGGCTGCAAAATTGGGAGTTTGAAGAGTTGTCTTTCCCATATTGGAGGGTATATTATAATAATCATCAAGGCGCTGTAATTATACAAAATGAAAAAGAATATCGCTTAACACCTGATAAAGTGATTATTATCCCCCCAAATACATCTTATGCAACACGATTACATGATCACCCTATTCCACGTAATGGATTTTCTTTGACAGGAGGAAGGTTTACAGAGCAAGGCACCGGCATGAATGGCGCCAAAGAATCAAATATATTGCATTTGTTTATTCATTTTAATATTGGAATGCCTTATGATAATTGTGCTGAAGGGATTTTTGAGTTAGAGGTCACTCCTCAAATCAAGAAAAATATTGAGGAAGTAAAGCGATTGCTAAATTACGAGCATACTAAATTTAGTTTGCACTCAAGCCTTACGATTCAGTCATTAATTAGCCATTTACTGACTAAATTGCCGAATAAATTATGGCAACTGGAGTCTCGGGATCATCGAGTGATTGATGTTTTGAATTTCATCGACAACAACATCAGTGAGGAGTTGACGAACCCCTTTTTAGCTGAAAAAGCAAAAATGGCGACCAATTCTTTTACGCGTTTATTTACGGAAGAAATAGGGATGTCCCCCCAGAAGTATGTCAAGAAAAAACGAATAGATAAAGCGTGTATATTATTACATCACAGTTCGCAAACGATCGATCAAATTGCTTTTGATTTAGGCTTTAACGATCGGTATCACTTTTCAAAGTCCTTCAAGCAATTGACAAGTAAATCGCCCGCCAAATACCGGAAAGAATACGGTGTTTAATTGAATGAGCCAAGTCCTCTTGATGGTCGTTTCATGGCAAACAATAAGGAGCTCTTCTTGAGAAATCAGGGAGAGCTTTTCTTTTACAATGGGAATGACAGCCTATATGGATGGTGACCGTAAGTTTGAAATGAATATAAATTGGGTGAAAACGAACATTTTGAGCAGGGAAAAAAATAATCATATTTGTTTAAGGTATTTTTTAGAAGGGGCCGAGTCAAAAAATAGGCTTGAGCTCCCTTAATAATCATTTTTTAGCTTATTACGGTATGTTCAGGTTACTGATTATTTTACTTTTCACGTTGGGTTGTTCAACTTATATTAGTGCTCAATCTGTGAATATATATGTTGGCGCTAACCTAAATAAGGAAATAGATGCCATGTATTCGTATCAATATTCTTCTGTTAACGAGGCAGTTGAAAAAGCCTATTCGTTGCGAAAACAAGATCCTGAACTTGACTTGAAGATTTTTGTCGGTCAAGGGCAATATAATTTAGATCGTCCCATTTTGTTGAATAGTCAGCTTAACGGCCTATCAATTCAAGCGGTCAAAGGAGAGCAGGTGAGTATCTCTGGGGCGAAGCCTTTGCCTTTAAAATGGAAAAAAGAAAAGCAGGGACGCTATGTCGCATCGGTAAAAGGTTTGCCGAAATTTGACCAGCTGATTATCAATGGCAAGCTGCAAACTTTGGCAAGGTATCCCAATTATTCCGAGGATGCTAAATATTGGAATGGGACTGCCGAGGATGCTATTTCACCTGAGCGAATCGCTACCTGGAAACATCCGGAAGGTGCGATTTTTCATGCAATGCATGGTGGGAAATGGGGTGGATTTCATTACCGTATCACTGGAGTAGATGACAATGGAGAGGCTATTCTTGAAGGAGGGAAACAAAATAACCGACCTTCACGACCCCATAAAGAGATCCGATTTGTTGAAAATGTGTTTGAAGAACTCGATGCGGCTGGAGAATGGTTTGTTGATCAGCAAAAAGAAAAGATCTACTATATGCCTGCTGCTGACCTGGATTTGAAGAATGCAGCATGTGAAGGTGTTGTGTTAAAAAACCTGATCAGTATTCGCGGGACTGAAGCCAAAAAAGCAAAAGACATAACGGTTAAGGGCATTAAATTTCAGTTTACAAAACGCACTATTTTTGAGCCTTACGAGCAACTCCTGAGAAGTGACTGGTCTATTTATCGGGGAGGAGCATTGTTCTTGAGTCAGGCGGAAAATTGTCAGATTAGTGATTGTGAATTTACGGATTTAGGTGGTAATGTAATTTTCATTAGTGGCTATAACAGAAACCATAAAATCACCGGAAACCATATCCATGATTGTGGGGCGAGTGCGGTTTCTTTTGTTGGGGAATCTAAAGCCGTGCGCTCACCATCATTTACTTACAGAGAGTTTGAAACACTTGATGAAATGGATCATACATGGGGTCCAAAATCGGAAGATTACCCTTCTGATTGCGTGGTGGACGATAATTTGATCTATCGAATTGGTCGCCTTGAAAAACAAACCGCAGGAGTTCAAATTGCCATGGCAATGAACATCACTGTTCGCCACAATAGTATTTATCAGGTGCCGCGAGCGGGGATTAACGTTGGTGATGGTACCTGGGGAGGCCATGTTCTTGAATACAATGATGTTTTTGATACGGTACTTGAAACAGGCGATCATGGATCATTTAACTCTTGGGGGCGTGATCGTTTTTGGCATCCAAATCGGGGAAAAATGAATGAACTGGTTAAAGCACAGCCATTAATGCCCTATTGGGATGCGGTCAATACGACAGTTATTCGAAATAACCGTTTCCGTTGCGATCATGGTTGGGATATTGATCTGGATGACGGGTCGAGCAACTACCATATTTACAATAATTTATGTTTGAATGGTGGCTTGAAGCTCAGAGAAGGTTTTCGTCGGGTAGTTGAAAATAATGTGATCATTAATAACTCTTTGCATCCTCATGTTTGGTTTGAGCATAGCCGCGACATTTTCAGAAGAAATATAGTACAGGACAGTTACAAAGATGTCGGCATGGCCGGCTGGGGGGATGAAATGGATTACAATTTTTTCCCTTTTGAAGAGTCCTTAATGAAATCGCAAGTCTATGGAATAGATGCACATAGCGCCTATGGTAACCCAGATTTTATTGATCCCTCAAAGATGGATTATAATGTCAGACAAGGCTCGAAGGCACTATCAATCGGTTTTGTGAATTTTGATATGGATGCTTTTGGTGTGCAGAAGCCCAGCCTAAAAGCGATCGCAAAAACCCCTGAGGTTCCTCAGCCGAAAAAGCTTGCCGGAAAGGCAAATGACAGTCGTGCGGTAGAATGGCTGAGAGCAACGATCAAAAGTGTTGATTCTCCAGAAGAACAATCGGCTTATGGGTTGAATTCCGACGAGGGAGTCATTGTGTTGAAAATTGGTGCGCACAGTCCATTAACGAAGTCGGGAATCAAAAATCGAGATGTTATCCTTGAAGCCGAAGATACCAAGGTGGCTGACCTCAAGAACTTCTTCTCCCTATTGAAAGAACACCAAGGACAACAGCAAATTAAGGTTAAAATCATGCGTAATCAACAGGTTGAAAATCATACGATTAGCCTGAGGTAGAATATATTTTTTAAACTAAATACTAATCTATTATATATGAAAAAGTTATTATCAATAATATTGGTCATTTTTTTCAGCTCAAATGGGCATTTTTCATTTGCGCAAAAGGTTCAGGTGATCACTTCTTCCACCTCACAAAAGTGGGTAACACTGAAGAAAAAAGAAGTGAAAATTGAGGCTAATGCAGCTAAGGCAGATATTACCATTTTCCCAGAACAGAAAAAGCAGGTCATTGATGGCATTGGAGGCTCCTTTAATGAATTGGGATGGACAGCCGTAGCGAGCCTTCCTGCTGATCAGCAAAAAGAAGTTTTTGAAGCCCTGTTTTCTGAAGAAGGCTGTAATTTTTCGATGTGTCGCTTGCCCGTAGGTTCGAGTGATTATTCCTTGAGTTATTATTCGCATGCTGAAGTTCCTGAGGATTTCGAGATGCGCGATTTCAATATTGTTCGTGATAAATATATTCTCATTCCCTATATCAAAGAGGCATTGAAGGTACGCCCAGATTTGAAGTTGTGGGCTTCCCCTTGGAGCCCACCGGCTTGGATGAAGGTCAATAATCATTATTCCTTGCGCCGTGGTGATGTGGAAGGCCGCCCAAATGGCAATAGAATGCCGGAAGGAGCCGAGATCATGAGTAATGCCACTGCTTTCAAAATGCAGGAGCGTTACCTACAGGCTTATGCGTTGTATTTTTCTAAGTTTGTTCAAGCGTATGCTGAAGAGGGTGTTCCATTGTGGGCGATCATGCCGCAAAATGAGATCAAATGGGCGCCAAACTGGCCTGCTTGTACCTGGAGAGCCGAAGATATGTCCTATTTCATTGGTAAATATTTAGGTCCACAGTTTGAAGTAGATGGTCTGGATACTGAGATCTGGCTGGGAACGATCAACAACAGTAACCCTGATTATGTGCGCACTATCTTGAATAAAGAGTCTGATGCCAAGTATATCAGTGGTGTGGGCTTCCAGTGGAGTGGGTCGAAAGCTTTGCCAAAAATCAAAGAGGAGTATAAGGGCATGAAATTTATGCAAACCGAAAATATGTGCGGTGAGCATGAGAATGACTGGACGTCAGTTGAAGCCTCATGGAAAATGATGGTGCACTACTTCCAAAATATGACCGGTTCTTATATGTACTGGAACATGATTTTGGATGAAGAAGGCAACAGTGCCTGGGGCTGGCCTCAGAACTCAATGGTTGTGATTGACCGTGATAAGCAGCAAGTTATTTATAATGATGAATATTACCTGTTCAAGCATTTGTCACATTTTGTTCAGCCTGGTGCACATTACTTGGCTTCTTCAAAAGGAGATAACCACATCGCTTTTGAATTGAATGATGGAAGAGTCATGTTAATGGTTTACAACCCCGAAGAAGCAGAAAAGTCGATTGCAGTGAATGTTTCAGGAACATCAGCGACCTTCAAAGCGCAAGGTAAATCGATCAGTTCAGTGATTTTCACATTGCAGGATGAAAAAATGAAAAGCTGATCATGAAGAAGTTTATTATAGTTTTAACGCTTTTGTGTTGTTCGTTATTAGACGCACAAGCCCAAAAGGTAAAAGTCAATACACAGGCCGAAGGTGAGATGTTTGATCACTTTTGGAGCCGTGTTGTTGGTGCTGGTCGAGCAAATGAAGCCCTGCGAGCGGGGTGGCTGGAACAGATGGACAAAGTGCATCAGGAATGTGGCTTTGAATATGTTCGATTCCACGGCCTCTTCCACGAGGATATGTTTCCGGTGCTTGAAGAGAACGGAAAGCTGGTTTACAACTGGCAATATATTGACGATGTTTTTGATCGGCTATTGGACTTGAATGTACGCCCTTTTGTAGAGCTGGCATTTTTTCCAAAGCAGTTCGCCGCCGAAGATTCCAAAACAGTGTTTTGGTGGAAAGCCAACGTTACCCCTGGCCCTGAATATGCCCAACAATGGCATGACCTGATTCAGGCGTTCACGCAGCATGTCGTGGATCGTTATGGGATTGATGAAGTATTGAGCTGGTATTTTGAGGTTTGGAATGAGCCTAACCTGTATCCACATTTTTGGCATGGTACAAAATCTCAATTTTTCGAGCTTTATAAACAATCTGCTATTGCCGTAAAATCAGTGGATAAGCGTTTGAAAGTTGGAGGCCCTTCAACAAGTAATTTCGTTCCAGATACCCGTTTTGATGGGGAAATTATTGACAATGAAGTGTCCATGGAAGTGTTTAAAGTCAAAGACATCAATACGCTTAAATGGCATGGGGTATGGATTGAAGATTTTCTGAAATATTGCGAGGAGGAGAAGTTGCCTGTCGATTTTGTAACGACACATCCTTATCCGACGGATTATGCCTTTAACCCCGAAACAGGTAAAGGGCGTGGACTGACCCGATTTGCAGCCTCTACAAAAATGGATATTGAATGGTTGAATAAGGTGATCAAAAAAAGTGCATATCCAGATGCGGAGATTCATCTGACGGAGTGGAATACGAGCCCGAGTTCGAGAGACAGAATGCACGATTGGTTGCCACCGGCAGCTTATATTGTCAAAACAAACCTCGATTGTATCGGCCTGACCAATTCACTTGCATTTTGGACCTTTACCGATATTTTTGAAGAGAAGGGCGGTGCTTCAAGCATTTTCCATGGTGGCTTCGGAATGATTAACTATCAAGGTTTGGTTAAGCCAAGTTATCATGCCTACCGTATGCTTCATCGCCTTGGAGATGAGAAGTTATTTGCAAATGATCGCCTATTTGTCAGTAAAAAATCAGGTAATGGCAAAGTAGTCGCTCTTGCATACAATTATCCTGATGGTAATTTAAATGCGGTTCCATCAAGTATAAATACTTACAAAAGAATTGCTGAAGGAGATAGCAAGCAACTTAATTTTAGCCTGACAGACCTGAAGCCTGGAACAATGTTCCGAGTGGAAGTTTTGGACAAGGATCACGGTAATATCTATGATTACTGGGAGAAGATCGGTAAACCCGAACCACCAACCCGTGAACAAATAAAAACGATGAAGCAATTTGCTGAATCATTGGACACGACACTAATCACTGTTGAGGATGATGGTGTTTTGAAAATTGATCAAGAATTGAGTCCGTGGAGTTTGGTAATGATTGAGCAAATCAATTGAAAATAGCACTTTAAACTCAACTTGCCTACCAATAGTGGTGTTTAGGCTATTTGGCTTGAGCACCACTTATTGATAAAGTGTAATGAATAGCAAACTTATTGTTACTTTTTTATACAATATACGCTAAGTGAATGGTATTTTTTTGTAGGAGTAAAAATTCATAATTTATGAAAAATTATATACTTTTTGTATTGTCGATCTTTTTCTCAATGGCTTGTCAGCCTACTGATAAAATGCACCCGAGTATATATGTTAAGGATGCAGACCATGAGTCGGTGGTTGAAAAGATAGAGCAGCAACCATGGGCAAAAAAGTCCTATCAGAATATTCAGAATGAAATTTTGCCCTATGTAGACCGGCATATCAAAGACCCCAACTGGATTACTTCCCGCTTGTCCATGTATTGGAAGCAAGGAGAACGTTATACTCAATGTTATCTGAATAAACATCAGGATTGGGACTATGGAGAGGGGAATGCTCCAGTGCCTACGGTTCGGTTCCCGGGAATGCGTCGTTGGAATAATTATAAAAATGTCCCACTGGAATCGCGCACTCCTTATAATGAAACGGGGGATATGTTGGGCATTGACCGCTCAGGAAAAAATGCAGAGGTGAAGCTGATTCCATATAAGGAAACGGGACATATGATCCGTTACAACAATTTGGAAATTCTGGAATTGGCAGAAAAGTCAGCCTTTTTATATTGGGTTACTCAAGAAGAAAAGTATGCTACCTTTGCCGCTGATATTTATTGGACATGGATGCTCGGCACCTATTATATGGAGCCAATGTTGGACCCGAATAAATCGACCAAAGGCCCAGGTGGTTATGAGCCGGGAGGCATACTTGGATATTATGATGTAGAGCAAATACATGATAATACCCAGGTAAGCGCAGCAGTTATTTATGATTTTCTATATGACTTCCTACAAGCGCATCCGCATCCACATCTTAAAAAATTAAATAAATCCGTTGTTGAAGCCTCTGGGGTTGTATTCAAAAGATACATAGACTTAGGGTTGATTCGTGGTGGAAAATTGGGTAATTGGAATGTGAATGGATTCAAGAATATCCTGAACAGTATGTTGGTACTGGAGTCCAATGACTTTTACCCTGACGGCAAAGGAAAAGAATACTACATTCCATACTATACCGAACACACGACCGAATATCATGAGGCGCTGCCAGATATCATGAAAATCTGGGACAAAGAAACAGGCTTGTGGCCAGAATCTCCTGGCTATGCTTCTGGGATGATCCCTACGGTATTTGATATGGGGATGAAATTGTATACCAACGGGATCAATACCATGGACGATAACCCCATGATTTTGAAAGCAGTTTTGGCGAACCTTAACTGGTTGGATGCTCGTGGTAATTTGGTTGTCTTTGGGGATATGAGAGGCGGTCCTTTTAGTTATGAGGTCTTTGAGGACGTCCTTACTTATTTTACAAAAGAAGGCAAGGCTAAGGAGGCCAATGAGCTGGCCTCGATCATCAAGAAAGGAATTGAACTGGGGCAATATGATCGAAACAGTACCAACTGGAAGGGCATCTGTTTGTATGAGCCGTTAGCAAATTTGGATGCTGAATTGCCCTATAAGCGCACTGCTTTCTCCAAGCGCCATCGTCATATTATTCAGAAAAATGGTAATGATATTGACAACGCCATGATGTTTACCCTCTACGGAGGAGATCACGGATCACATTTATCAAAGAATGGTCTTGCCATGCAAATCTACGCCAAGGGTTGGGCGGTTTCTCCAAAAGCTTCTGCATATGAATCTTATTGGTCAAAAGACTTCGGCTACTTTAGTGGCGCCACTGGCTCCAATACAATTCTACCGGGCTATACTCATGGTGAGATTTCTGTTAATGGAATTGATCCTGCCGTTGGTGATAATGGGTTTTACAATACGACCGTTACTTCTGAAAATTGTTCATTCGCAGATATTTCCGCAGATGAAAAACGTCGATTGGTAGCGATGGTTCGTACTTCTGAGTCCTCAGGTTATTATGTTGATATTTTTAGATCTGATCTTAACGACAATGATTATCTATATCATAACCTCGGCAATAAATTAGAGGTATTCAACACCGAACAAAAGCCATTATCGAAACGGAAAGGTTTTGCGCTGGGTGATCAGTACAATAAGGCATATGATTACTTTAAAGATCCTGAGAAGGCGGATTGGAACAGCGATTTTATTGCCCGATGGACAATCGATACAGCCTCAGTGGATTTGGTTACAGACCTGTGGATGTTAGGTCAACAAAACCGTGCGGTCTTTACCGTTAACGCACCACCAACCACTTTACTGGGAACCATCACGCCGGCGGGTGTGAATCGTAGTCCACAGACCACCCCCACACTCATTGTTAGGCAACAAAAGAATAATGCTAAACAGCACCCTTTCGTATCGGTGTTTGAAACTTACAATAAGGGTAATGCACAAATCGCTAATGTTGAAGCGATCGAAAAGGACAAAGCCAGCCTGACGGCATTGGAAGTGGACTCAAAAAATGGTTTGAAGCAATTCATCATCAGCTCAACAAATGATGAGCAACACCTCGTTGGAGGTCAGGCAAATTTCAAAGGCACCTTTGCTATTTCGAGCTTTAAGGGCGAAAACTTTGATTATCTCTATTTAGGGAAAGGTAAAATGCTTTCACATCATGGCTACCGAATTGAATCTGCGGATGGTTCGGATATTTCAGCTGCATTGAACTACAAAAATGGCAAGTACCAATATTCATCGGATAAAGAAGTATTAATATCAATAAAGAACTCCGAAGCCAAGCGCTATCCAGCGGGCTATAATCGTGAATTATAAAATTTTTTAGTATGAAAAAGACAATTTATAAATTGGCATGTATGCTATCATTGGCCATCAGTATGGCATGTAATACAGCAGCAACAAAGACGGAAGAGGTGAAGCTGACCGACGATCAGCGCATGGAATGGTGGCGTGAAGCTCGATTTGGAATGTTTATTCACTGGGGAGCCTACTCTATGTTGGGCGGAGAATACAATGATTCTACCTGTTGGGGTGGAGCAGAATGGGTAATGGACAAGCTGGACATGACCATCGAAGAATATGAGAAATACCCACAGCAGTTTAACCCCGTAGATTTTGACGCTAAGAAATGGGTTAGCTTAGCGAAGGATGCAGGAATGAAATACATTGTTTTAACTTCCAAGCATCATGATGGTTTCTGTCTTTGGGATTCTGAGGTAACGGATTATGATATAATGGATACTTCGCCTTTCAAGCGTGATATTGTGAAAGAAATGGCTGAAGAATGTGATCGACAAGGAATTAAATTCTGTCTTTATCATTCCATCACGGACTGGCATCACCCACAGGCACAGTCTGTTTTCTATCCCGATTACAATATTGGTCAAGATGATCAAACCAAATCAAATCCGGAATTTCCTGAGTATTTCCGTAATTACCTCAAGCCACAAGTGGGTGAGTTGCTAACCAAATATGGAGATATTGGCGTAATATGGTTTGATGGTGAATGGATTGCTGATTATACCACCGAGATGGGTAAGGAAATGTATGATTATATCCTTGATTTGCAACCGCAGACGATTGTCAATAACCGAGTGGACAAGGGCCGTAATGGCATGGCAGGATTCAATGTGGAAGGAAACTTTGCGGGAGATTTCGGCACACCAGAGAAAGAAGTGCCTGCGACGGGTATCGATGAGGATTGGGAGGCGTGCTTTACCATGAACGGTTCGTGGGGTTACAAACCATCAGACGATAACTGGAAAAGTGACACTTTGTTGATTCAGAGTTTGGTCGATATTGTCTCCAAAGGAGGAAACTTCCTGTTGAATATTGGTCCTGATGGCCTTGGCAATGTACCCATAGAAAGTGTGGATCGATTGAAAACAATGGGTGCTTGGATTCAGACCAACGGGGAATCCATTTATGGAGCAAAAGCAAGTCCGTTTGAACGCCCTGAATGGGGAGTTTATACTTCTAAAGAGAACGTTATTTATGCGCATGTAATCGATTGGCCTGCTGATGGGAAATTGACCATTAACCCGAGTGCTAAAATTGTTAATGCTACCATTTTGGGAGCTGAGCATACAAAAGTTCAAGTCGAAGGAAACACAATTTTATTGCCAAAGCAGGCGGTAAATCCATTTGTTTCAGTGGTGAAAATTACCGTTGGAAGCCAGCCTGCCTAAAGAAAATGAGGTAACTAAGACCCGATAGTTTGTTTATCAAATTATCTACTCAATACATTTATTTGATGCATCACCCTCTACCTCAGGGGTGGTGCACCCATTTTTTATAGAATTCATTTTTTTGTTATGAAGCAAGATTTTAAATATGCCGCATTACCTGTAATGTTCGGTTTTTTTGTAATGGGCTTTTGTGATGTGGTAGGCATTACCGTTGCGCATGTCAAGGAAGACCTGCTTACTGGTTTTGGCCAAGATTATCAGGATACCCTTTCCAATTTAATCCCTGTGGCTTTGTTTTCGATGTTTCTTATTTTTTCAATTCCAACAGGGATGTTAATGAACAAAATAGGACGCAAGAAAACAGTTTTATTAAGTAATGTACTGACTATTGGAGCAATGTTCATTCCACTGATCGATTATTCTTTTGGTATGGCCCTGCTTGCTTTTGCTGTCCTCGGCATTGCCAATACTATTTTGCAGGTTTCACTGAATCCCCTATTGTCGAATGTAGTCAGGGGAGAGCAACTGACAAGTAGCCTGACCATTGGGCAATTTGTAAAAGCGGTTTCTTCCTTTTCGGCTCCTTTTATTGCGGCCTTTGCGGCTGGATATTTTAATAACTGGCAGTATATCTTCCCGATTTACGCTGTTATCACCTTGTTGGCCACGCTTTGGCTGTCATTTACTTCCATTGAAGAAGAGGTAAATACGGAAAGACCAAGTTCATTTAAAGAAGTGGTCTCACTTTTAGGGGATAAAACGATTCTCTTATTGTTCTTGGGGATTCTTTTTGTGGTTGGTGTTGATGTAGGAATGAATACTGCCTCACCCAAAATCCTGATGGAAAGATGTGGCTTGAATGCCATAGAAGCAGGTTATGGACCAAGTGTTTATTTTGCTCTGAGAACTTTTGGCGCATTTTCGGGGGCATTCATTTTGAGTAGAATGGCACCCCAAAAATTCTATCAAATCAGCATGGTGATTGCTGTTTTGGCGTTGGGGGCGCTATTGGTGGTGAGTGATAAAACGGGCATTTTCATTTTATACGGTGTGATAGGTTTTTTCATTGCCAATGTCTTTGCCATCATTTTTGGTATGGCACTAAAAGCACAGCCGGATAAAGCCAATGAAATTTCGGGACTGATGATTACAGGCGTATTCGGTGGAGCAATCATTCCTTTTGCTATGGGGCTGTTGTCAGATTTTTTATCCTCGCAGATCGGAGCTGTAATCATCATCTTGCTAAGTGCGAGTTATTTGCTGATTTCTGCCTTTGCCTTGAAGGTTAATCAAAAGACGCCTCAGGTAGTTGAGGAAAATATAGTTGAAGTTTAATTTCATATCTCAAAAGTATAGCTGCTATGCGCAATTTTGTTATCATTTCTATCATTATAGCTTACGCTTTCATTGGCTGTAAGCCTGAAGAAGTCAAAGAGGTATCTTTGACAGAAAACCTTTCCGTCTCTGCTAAATTAATACACAGTGATAATTTTGACCATGACCTGAGCAACTGGTTGGTTGAACAAATGCCTAACGGAAGTGTCGAGCTTCGAGATGGTAAAATGGAGGTAAATGACGCTGGTGGCTGTACGGTTTGGTTCAAGCCCAAACTTAAAGGACCGACCATGATTGAATATGATGCACATTTGATTCAAAAAGGTGGTGAATATGACCGCGTATCTGATTTGAATTGCTTCTGGATGGCATCCGATCATACACATCATGACAAACTTTTTGCGAACTCAGATTTTCGACAGGGCCGATTCCCTAATTATGATTCTTTGAGTTTGTATTATGTGGGAATGGGAGGGCACCACAATACCAAAACACGCTTTAGAAAATATTTGGGAACGGGTGAGAAACCTTTGCTCCCGCAATATGACCTAACCGATAAACAATATTTACTTACGCCAAATACCACGGTAAAAATTAGACTGATCGCTTATGATGGTATTATTCAATATTATCGCGATGGACGTTTGATTTTTGATTATCGAGATGACAACCCGTATACCGAGGGTAATTTTGGCCTACGGACGGTTCATAACCACATGACCTTGGATAATTTTAAAGTTTATCAGCTGAAAGGCATTTAACGGATTGATTTTTAGTGGGTAGTTTGAGATTGATTTTTTGATATGAAGTTATTTAAAGTATTATTTTTTCTGCTATTGTTCAGCAGCCCTTTCTTTTCATGGGGACAATCGGCAACAATTACTTATCCCGTTCCTGATAATTTAACGGCTGAATATCCGCGGATCTATACGGCAGATATCAGCAAGAAAAAACTAGAACGGCTTATAAAGAAAGAAGCGTGGGCAAAGCAAAATCTTGAGCACCTACACCGTAGGGTGGATCATTATGTTGATCAACATACGCGTGATAAGGAGTGGATGGTTTCAAGGCTTCAGATGTATTGGAAAAGTAAAGCAACCAATGTATATGTGAATGGGGTAGATTATGCCTATGCAGATGGGCAGGCGCCTATTCCTACCGTTAAATTTGATGGGTGCAGAAATGCTACCACCCCCTATGGGAAGCCTAAACTGGAAGACATACTCCCGTATATGGACGATCCGAGAGGGATGTATCTACCCAATAAAAGTAAAGAAGGACATCCGTTTGAATGGGCAGAAATTTCCAAAACAGGAACGATCATCTCTAACATCAACGTGCATATTTTAAGCCTTGCCGCAGAGTCAGCCTTTATTTATTGGCTGGAAGGAGATGAAAAATATGCGCAATTTGCTTTTGATATTTTCGATACTTATTTATCCGGAATGTCTTACAGATCTGAGCCAATAGATTTGCTTAATGGTCATATTCAAACCTTGGTAGGCTTCACCCACTTTCAGGTGATTCACGAAAAAGCTTTGGAGCAGATTGCCGTTATTTACGATTTTTTACATCAATACATTGATAATAAAACTGATAACAAAATCAATGTTTATGATCATACGATTAAGCGGTGGATTGATCAAATCATCAAAAATGGTGTCCCACAGAATAACTGGAACCTGCATCAGGCAAATATTATCCTGAAAGCGCTCATGGTCTTGAATGATGATGACCAATATAGTGACGGTAAAGGGCGTCAGTATTACATTAATTATATTCTAAATGAAACCTCAGCCAGACAATGGTCATTGGGAAAATTTATTGAATATGGTTATGATCCACAAAATGGAATCTGGAATGAGTGCCCTGGTTATGCACAGGGTGTAACCGATGCCGTGATGCATTTTGTTACCAATTTCGATAATGCATTTGGGGTAAACCTGTTGCCATATTTGCCAGTGATGGATAAAGCGGTAGAGGTTCTTCCTCAATATATTTTTCCAAATGGGCAGTCTATCGGATTTGGCGATTCTTATTATGGTCCTCTCAACCCCTCAGCGGTTAAGCAGATCATTCGATTGGCTCAAAAATATGGCGATGCGCAAAAAGAAAAGACCTTTACACAATTGTTGTACGCTATGGAGCCGAATACCGACAAGACGGTTGACTTTGGTAGAAAAAAGGGGATAACAGCATTTTTTGCCATGAGTCCACTTGAATTAAATGATAAATATAAAGGTAAAGACATTCAGGATTATTTATCGACTACTTTTTATGCCCCAACAGTCAGCTGGCACGCGCAGCGAATTGGACATGGAGAAGATGGCATGATGGTTTCACTGAATGCTTCTTTAGGCAATCATATGCATGCAAATGGCATTAATATGGAATTGTATGGAAAAGGTCTGATTCAGGGGGCTGATCCTGGGAAGGGCGCAAACTACCTGGAACCAATATATTTGGAATACTATTCGCAGTTCCCGGCACATAATACCGTGATGGTTGATGGGGTCTCTTCCTATACTGAAATGCTTAGTAATCATGCTTTTGATTTGATTGGTCAATATCCAACAGCAGGAAAAAAGGTGAAGCAAACCGATCATTCACTAACTTACAGTAAGGTGTATTTCCTTGAACCAGAAACGCAAAGCGATCAGGACCGTACCGTAGGGATTGTTTCTACCAATGACCGTACGGGATTTTATATTGACATTTTCCGATCAAGTAAGCAACGCAAAGGAGACAAATTCCATGATTACTTTTATCATAATCTTGGTCAACAAATGGAAGTGATGGATGGGGAAGGCACTCCATTGGTGCTACAACCATCTGAAGAGATGGGGTTTGCCGGAGGTCATTTATATGCGCTCGATTATATGTGGGACAAAAAATCCTTAGGCTACAATAAAGATTATCAAGTTCAATGGCAGGTTGAAAGAACGCATGACAAGCCAGCAGTATTTATGAACTTATGGATGAAGGGGACCGAGGGGCGTGAAATATTCACGATGAAAACACCTCCGTGTAAATCCTTTAAGCATAGCACTGATGTCGCTTATGATATTGGCAAAAATCCTTATCTGACCTTTGCTGCACGTCAGCATGGAGAAGCAAGAAACCACCCATTTATCGCAATATATGAGCCCTTTACAGCAGATACAGGCAAGCAAATACAAAGTATTCAGGGCTTGGATGATCTGAATGGAAATCAGGCATTTGCTGGGGTTCACCTGACCCATAAATCAGGTAGAGAGGATTTTATTTTCAGTTCAACGGAAGGGAAAATAGCTGTGGTTGATGACAAACGTTCTGATGCTGACTACGCTGTTTTCTCTACTGAAACTTCAGGGGATTGCCAGTTTTTTGTGGGCAATGGTTCGGTTTTAAATAGCAATTTATGCCAAATCAACGCAAAAGGTAAAGGCAATATTATGCTGAAAAAAAGCAATGGGCAGTGGTTTTTGGAAAATAATACGAAAGTAGAAATAAAGCTACATGGACAATCCTACGCCTTTGAGGAAGGTGAAATGCGTGCCATTGAAGTAAATTAAACGAATGTGAATAGCCTATAATTCATGGAAATTATGAGAAGATATTTTTTAATGCTGCTTTTGAGTGCTATTGCCTCAGGAGTATTCGCACAACCCTTAAAGCGGGTCGGAGCAATTGATTTTTCAGATTGGAAGGGCATCGCGAGTGTACAAAAAAAATCCGCTGTGATCAGCGGAGGTGATACCCTTTCTTATACTTACCATGATCAAAATCGGGTGTATTTTCCGGGGATATCCAGACCCTTTCATGGAGATGCCGCAGACTTTACGCCATACGCGGGGGTTCGATTTGATCTTTTTCTGAAAGAAGACCAACCGACAGATGTTACAGTAACCTTGAAGGTTGATAGTCTTGATTACTCCGAACTAAACCCAATCAGTACTGCCCAGATTAGAATTAAAAATAAAGGATGGAACACCGTATTCGTGCCATGGGATCTCTTTGATATTGATCTTGGGCAAAGAAGAGGGACTTTATTTGCGGTAAAGCACCTATTGATTTCTGCTAATACGGCAAAAGATTATCGAATAAAAGAGGTCTATTTGACTAAAGGATTAACAACTTCACTGGAAGCTGAAATACAGGGGAAATCAGCCGATGTAGGCACGACAGTCAGATATGAAATCAAAGTAGGCAACACGACCCAACAGCCTCAAAGCGTTCGCTTATTGGTTCAAAGAGAAGGCTGGGAATCTATGGACGTTGCCCTTAGTCAGACCACATTGGACATGAAGGTCGGAGAGGTGAAAACTGTTTTTGCTGATGTAAATATTCCATCACATCTGCCTAAAGGAATCCGAGAGAAGCAGGTGATCAAGACGATTTCCAATGGTTTGGCAGGCTCTGAGGAGACCATCGAGTTTATTACCGCCGTTCGCTTGCCTTATCCTAATATTGTTTTTGATAAGGATGGCTGGCAAGAAATTCGGGAAAAGACAAAAAATTATGACTGGGGAAAAAAAGACCAACAGGCCTATATTAGAAAAGCGGATCGTTGGCAGATTCCTAAGCATAATGATTTCTCGGATGTGGATGGCCGTCCTTTAGGTAAATCTGTTTTCAATTCTAATGGGAATGGATTTTATGATGCAGGGGTTGCGTATCAGTTGACCAAAAATGATGATTATGCCCGGAAATGTGCGCAAGTGTTGATGCGTTTGTCTGACCCAAAGACGGGGTACCCTGCAACACTTGTGGGAGGAAGCAATGTTTTTGTGGGGGAAGGGAAATTCTGGCAAGCGGCTGGCAGAATGTATGATATGGTTCGTGAGAGTGAAGTTTTCAGTGAAGCGGATCATCGACAGATTCAGGAAACCTTTAGGCTTTTTGTTAATCAGACCCTAAAGGGAAATAGCAAAGGAGCAATCAGCAACTGGAACGTGGCGGAACTTACGGCTGCTTTTTATTGTGCGTTGAATTTACAGGATTGGCATTTGATCAATCAATTGTTGGAGGGACCTACGGGAATTTACAAACATATTGAGCATGGCATCATGAACGATGGCTGGTGGTATGAGTGTGCAGTAGGATATAATACATGGGTAGCTACAGAATTATCTGAAATGGCTTTGGCATTGGATCGATGGGGTATTAACCTCAAGGACCGAAAATTCCCTATCGGTACAAGCAAGCATTTTTCTTTGTTGGCAAGCCGTCGTCAGGGAGGCATCTATGGAATGGAGTTTGAGAAATGGGGGGCAATAGAAAAAAACAGTGTTACGATAAAAGATATGTGGGATGCTACGATTGCATTTTTGGATTATCGCGGTGTGATTATGGCGGTAAATGATGCAGTAGAATCAGAGGTTGCTGGCCGTCCTTACGAGTTGGCTTACTACATATACAGAGACCCTGAGTATGCTGCTGTAATTCAACGGGGAAACGATAGAGATTTATTATATGGGGTGGTGGATTTACCACAAGTGGATTCCGAAAAAATGAAGCGTTCAGCTTATGCTGACAATATGGGAATTGTACAACTCAGATCCCAAACCAAAGACAGAGCACAACGGGAACAAATACAGGCATCTTTGCATTATGGCTCACATGGTGGCTACCACGGGCATTTTGATCGTACCAATTTAGTCAATATGGCACGTTATGGTAGAAGCTTCTATGGTACTTTGGCCTATTGGTTTACTTATCATAGTTATATGTATAAGTTCTGGAAACAAACTTCCATTAATAAGAATATGGTAGTGGTGGATGAAAAAATGCAGCTGCCCGTACAAAATAGCAAATCACTCTTTTATCCTGGCAACATGATGCAGGCTACAGTTGTAGAAACCAATTCGGAGTGGAGCTATGCACCCTACGGAGGGATTGTCCGACCTGGCAGTAGCTTTGCCCAAAAGGCATGGGACGAAAGCCGTTCGCTGGTGATCCCCGAAGATGCACCTGCTTACGGGGAGATCACTGGAAAAACCGAGCCGGTTGAACAGAGAAGAGCCTTGATTGTGATGGACGATTATGTGGTGTTGGCGGATTATCTCGAAGGTAAAGAGGAGCATCAGTTTGACTGGATGTTTCAAGTCAAAGGCTTCAAGGGCATCACCGCTGAGGAGGTAAAACATCAGCAGCATACTGCCCAAATGAATACCGACCCACTGGGTGCAGCACAGTTCATTACCGATTGTGATTGGTATCAGGTCAAAGGAACAGCCAAATCGCAATTTGAAATGTGTTTTGGTGAAGGTTGTGATAACCGGGGGGTAAGAATGCCCAATAGAGAAGATGGTCCATTGAAACTGGATATTTACAATGCATGGCCAAAAGAGGCTCAGGTGATGATAGGGACTTCTACAGAATCTATGGAGGTCAATAAAAAACTATGGTACAGCATTAGTTGTGATGGGGAGCAAGTGCTGAATGACAGCACGGGAGCATGGATCCTTGGGGCCAAATCAGTGACGGTAGATCTAAACAATGCGAAGGAGTTGGAATTAATTTCAAGGACTGAGGATAGGGTGAAAAACAATACGCTGTTTTGGGGAAATGCACGCTTGATCCTTGCGGATGGTTCTCATGTTTACTTATCGGAATTGCCATTGAAGTACGATAATATTGTGGTTCCAGAAGTAAAAGGCAAGGACTACTACGGTGGACCCATAAAAATTCAGGGAGCGCCAATGGAATTTTCTACGCCTGCTATGCCCGCAAATACTCATAAAACAGGGAAAGTAAAAGTGAATCTTGAAGGCTTGAATGCGGTAAAATTTGAGGCCATGGTTGGTGGTGATTTTCCTTTGGGAGATGAGGCATCGAGGCTGAAAAATATGGCGGTGCGCACCAAAGGCAAGAAAGCACGATACCTCTCGGTAATCGAACCATTTGAAAATGAATCGAAGGTAAGTAAAGTGACTGCGCTGAGTGCTGATGAGCTGTTGATTGACCTCAAAGATGGCCGTCAGCAGCAAATCAAGATTTCAGGCCTGGAGCAAGGTCAGGTAAAGATTGTTACTAAAGAGTTCCTTGAAGGTCAATTAATTCGGGAAGAACATAGTGATAAGCCTGTTTCTACAGCTGTTGAACAGCAGGTGAATATGAAGTAATTAAAGATGCACCAAATAATAATGAGGGATAATGCTTTCAAGCTATGGTAAGAAGGCGACTCCTTTGTGAGGATTGTTTGGTGCTTAATTTTATTAATTAATGCCCAAGAAGGTCAGGAGCAAATAAGTGGTTTAGACTAAAATAAATTAGTGATAGCTACAGGTAGAAGGGCAAAAATCAATCTATTATGATATCTAATTTTTTCAGAAAAACCGCCCTGGCCCTCGCTGCCATCGCCATTTTTGGATCTTGTAATCAAGCCAAGAAGAAGCCTAATTTTTTATTCGTTCTTGTGGACGATCAAACTCCTTTTGACCTGAAGGTGTATAATGCCTCCTCACCATTAAATAGCCCTGCGATTGATAAGCTTGCAGAAGAGGGTGTGGTGATTGATGCGGCAAGGCACATGGGCTCGATGAATGGAGCAGTTTGTACCCCATCTCGGCACATGATCATGACAGGCCGTAGTGTATGGCACTTACCCAAAAGTGCCGAATTTCAAAATCAAACAGCAGCAGACCCGCTCGATACCATGAGTATTGGGGCGATATTCAACCGAGCAGGATACAAAACGATGAGAACCTGCAAGGCTGGTAATTCTTACCCGGGAGCCAACAAACAATTCAGTGTTGTAAAAGATAAAACCAAAAGAGGGAGCACGGATGAAACAGGAAGTGCTTGGCATGCTGAGCAGGTGTTAAATTACCTTGATGGTCGTGTAGCGCAAAAAGAAGAAGCACCATTTTTCATCTATTTTGGTTTCTCACATCCGCATGATACCCGAAATGGCAAACCCGACTTGTTGAAAAAATATGGGGCGGTAAACCATAAATCTTCCAAGCATTTGCCTGCACTCAATCCTAATCAGCCACCGCTGCCAGATAATTATTTAACTGAACACCCGTTTTTTCATGGGCATCCGGACTTACGTGATGAAGAGCGGGTGAGTGGGGTTTGGAAAAACCGGGATGAAGCGACCATACGAAATGAGCAGGGAAGAGAATTGGCCTGTTCAGAAAATATTGATATACAGTTGGCTAAAGTATTGGATAGGCTTGAGCAAATGGGGGAGCTTGAGAATACATACATCATTTATACCTCAGATCATGGGATTGCACTTGGACGACATGGGCTGATGGGAAAGCAGAATTTGTATGAGCATAGTCTGCGGGTGCCCTTTATTGTCAAGGGGCCAGGCGTAAAGCAAGGAAAGCGGGTGAAGGGTAATGTGTATTTATCTGATATTTTGCCCACGGTTTGCGATTTGGCAGAAATTCCTATTCCTGAAACGGTGGAAGGAAAAAGCATGGTTCCACTACTGGATGGTTCGCAGGAAACCATCAGGGAGGTAATGTATGGGGTGTATGCAGGAGGCACTAAGCCGGGGATGCGAACGGTCATAAAAGACGGATGGAAGCTGATCAAATATGATTTGATGCAGGGGCAAATACAACAGACCCAATTGTTCAATTTGGAGCAAAATTCCCACGAGTATTTACCTGAGCATAAGCGGAGCCACCCGATGGAGACCAATTTGGCAGATAAGCCAGAATACGCACTAAAGCGTCAGGAAATGGAACAGTTGTTATTGGAGCAAATGCAAGCCCATGACGACCCTTATCGTTTGTGGGATCAAACGGATGCTTCTGTTGCTGTTACCCAATAGGTTTTGAGGTAAAATTAACTTATCTACCGCTAATTTTTTAAACATGAAAAACATTAATTTTCTCTATTTATCTTACTGCAAATACGCTCTATTTTGAGCCCTGCTGCACGATATTTTGTTCATCCTGCTATTACCCATGTCAAGTCAAATCTTGAACGGATGAAATACATGATGGAAACAAAAACGATGATTATGGTATGCTACCTATCAAATAAAGTAAATAAAATATCACGATAATGTTTAATAAAATTTTATACTTTATGCTGTTCATTATTCCAATGCAGCTATTTGGACAGGCGTCCGCTCTTGGCGAGCTCGGCCAAGCACCGGTTGGGGGCGGATTTGAGATGGATGGATACTGGGTATGGGGCAGTTCGGTGGTGAAAGGGGAGGATGATAAATACCATATGTATGCTTCCCGATGGCCGGATTATTTAAAGTTTCATCCTGGCTGGATGATTGCCTCCGAAATTATTCATGCGGTAGCAGATACCCCTGAAGGGCCTTATCAATTTAGTGATGTGGCTTTGGGAGATCGGGGAGCGCAGTTTTGGGATGGTCGTTCCTGTCATAATCCAAAAATTGTCAAGCACAATCAAGCGTATATTCTCTTTTATATGGGATCTACTCACCCTTTTGAAAAGCTTAATGAACATAATGCAGATCTACTTACCCTTGAGAGTAAGTGGTGCATTGCCGGAAGATGGAACAAACGAATCGGTGTGGCAATATCGAAAAGTCCCTATGGACCATGGGAGCGGCTTGATAAACCAATTTTGGATGTCAAACCTAATTCATTTTACAGCTTTCTGACCTCCAATCCTTCGCCCTTAATTGAAGAAGATGGGTCGGTTATTTTGTTGTTTAAAGGGCGAAGCTATCAGCAGGATTCAATTACGCACTCTGGTATGGCTATCGGCATGGCGACCGCCAAATCTTATCGAGGACCATATACGGTAACCTCTGATGAGCCCATTTTCTCAGCCGAAACTTTCGGAGAGGTTGAAGACCCTCACCTGTGGAAAGATCAGCAGGGATATCATATGATTGCCAAAGATATGACGGGAAAGATCGTCAAAAAAAGACATGCCGGATTATTGGCTCATTCTCAGGATGCAAAACATTGGACACTGGACAAAGATCCTTTAGCGTACACACGAACCGTCCGTTGGGATGATGGGCATGAGCAATTGCAGGGACAGCTCGAGCGGCCATTTGTTTTGATTGAAGAGAACAGGCCAACCCACTTGTTTTTTGCCACCATGGATGGTAAAGGAGGATTTCATAACGGTAAGAAAAGTTGGAATATGGTAATCCCATTAATAAACAAGCAATAATATTCTATTTTTATTGACTAAAAAAAATATTTTGATTGATGTAAATATTTAATTTTTTCCGAATCTTCGGAACTGAATAACTTACAGGACTCGATCGGACTATTGGCAGGTATGGTCATGATGTTAGTGAATTTTGACTATTTTTTTAATGTAAATTATGTTTATGCGATTTGTCATTTTCTGTATTATTTTTGTGATCCATCAGCCGCTTTTTGCAGCTTGTGGAGATAAAGTGTTTAAGCACTTGACAACTCAAAATGGGCTGGTGTCTAATCATGTAAAATCCATTTATCAGGACTCGAATGGGTTTATGTGGTTCGGCACAAGAGATGGCTTGAATCGTTATGATGGATATACTTTTAAAACATTTCAGTATGCACCAAATGATACTGCTTCTCTAAGCAACAATGTCATTTCATGCCTAATAGAAGATAAACATAAATTTTTATGGATAGGCACAAGTCACGGACTCAATACCTTAAACCTGATCAATGGGCAAATCAAGCGTTTAGACCTTTTCGAGGACAAACGTGAAAAGGCAATGATTACTTGCCTTACCATAGATTCAGAAAAAAGTATTTGGGTAGGAACAGATCACCGAGGCTTGATAAAGTTAAATGCTGAGGGTAAAGTTAAACAGGTTTTCAGCAGTGAGTCACCGATAGCCGCTCTGCTGAGTAACAGCATTGTTTGTCTTACCCTTCACCCGCTATGGGGGGTGATGGTGGGTACCAAAAATGGCTTATATGTAATCAAACAAAATGAAATTGTAGCCCAATACCTTCAAGGGTATGAGATCAGCAATTTGGAGATGAAACCTGACGGATCAGTCATGATAGGAGTCAGTGAGAACCTGTCGAATTATTATCAATTATTCAATGACCAGAGTCTCCGGAAGCATCCGTTTCCATCAAAGCAGAAGGGGCGACTATCCTTCTTGAAATATGACAGGGAAGGGAACAGTTGGTTTGCAATTCAAGACAAAGGACTGATTTTTATCAACCAAAGTGGAGAGGTAAACCGATTGCAGTTATCTAAATTTGAGCGAGATGGGATCAACTCCAATGCCATCATTAGTTTCTTTGAAGATGATTTTGGGAACCTGTGGTTCGGCACTCAGGATTCAGGCCTTAACCTGCTGGATAAAAACCGTAAACCCTTCATTTCTGTAAGGGATAATTTCACCTCTTTGGGTTTGTGTAATAACCGGGTGCGCTCTTTATTTACAGACAGTCAGGGAGATGTTTGGGTCGGGACCAAGGTTGATGGATCCCTGAGCCGATTCAATATTAATACACTGGAGTTTACCCACTTTAAGCATGATCCTGAAGAAGAAGAGTCGATCAGTAATGATTTTATCTTGTGTATCACCGAGGAAAGTCCGGATTATTTGTGGGTCGGTACCCTCGATGGGCTGAACCTTTTTAACAAAAAAACAGGCACCAGCAAAATTTTCCGTCCTGAAGAAGGTAATTCCAATAGCCTCAGTTCAGCAAGTATCTACGCACTGCTGAAGGATAAAAATGACTTATATATTGGAAGTGTAGGTAATGGTTTGGATATATATAACACCGTGTCGGGTGATTTCAGGCATTATAGTAAGAACAGTTCCGAAAATTCCATCTCTGATAACAGAGTCAAAGTAATCAAGAAAGATCATCTCGGGAATATTTGGGTGGGCACAATCAATGGGCTCAATGTCTTTGACCCAAAAAAGGAGACATTCACTCGTTACCTCAATGATATTGATATCAAAGGGTCAATATCAAATAATTATATTCACTGCATCTATGAGGATCGAAAAAATAACTTGTGGGTGGGTACTGCCTATGGTTTGAATTTGTTTGACCGTAAGACAAAGACCTTCCGCTCATTCACAGAACAGGATGGATTGGAAAGTAATTCAATCAATGGTATCATTGAGGACCATAAGGGGATGCTATGGTTGAGTACCAACAATGGTATTTCGTGCCTAAATCCTGAAAGTGGAAAAATAAAAAACTACGGTACGCCTGATGGTTTGACCGCCAATGAGTATTTTCCCGAAGCGCTGTGCCAGTCGCAAGGCTACCTTATTTTTGGTGGTAATAACGGCATTAGCATGTTCAAGCCTGTCAATATTCACGATAATCAACAGGTGCCTCGGATAGTCATAACTAACTTGAAAGTTCGGGATAAATCCCTTGGGAAATATAAACAGAGCAAAAGCTTTCAACAAGGGAGAGCGCAGGATCAGACGATAAAACTCGAATATTATCAGTCGGATTTTAGATTTGAGTTTGTTGCAATTGCAAATACGGCTCATGAGAAATGTGAATATGCCTACAAACTAGAAGGTTTTGATCAACAGTGGAATTTTGATGGTAACAAGCGCGAAGCGATATATACCAATGTACCAGCGGGGAAGTATACTTTTAAGGTAAAGGCAGCGAACAATGATGGCGTATGGAGCGATGAGAGTCGCTCGGTTATTTTGCACATTGCTCCTGCGCCATGGTTGAGCAATACCGCTTATATTATTTACCTGATTTTGATCTTATTGCTCATCATCTCGGCTTTAAAACTTTGGAAGAAAAGGGCTGCCGCCGAGCGTGAGCACCTGTTGCAGCAAATGAAAATCGACTTTTTTGCCAATGTCAGTCATGAATTTAGAACACCACTGTCCTTGATCATTTCCCCTTTGGAAAAAATGATGGTGGAACAAAAAGACAAAGAGAACAAACTGCAATTTGAACTCATTCATTCCAATGCCAATCGTTTGCTTCATCTGGTAAATCGCTTGCTTGATTTTCAAAAAATTGGTAGCCAACAGTTACGCCTTGAGCCCTCTTGCGGTGAACTGATCAGTTTTCTCAAAAAAATCATCTTATCCTTTGAACAGCTCGCTGCCACAGAGGGGATAATGCTGCAATTTGTGACCGACGTCGAGCAGCTTAATATTTACCTCGACTATGAAAAATTTGAAATCATTGTTTATAATTTACTTTCTAACGCCTTTAAATTTACGCCAAAAGGAGGTCTGATCAATATCCATTTGCGTGCTGCCAATTCAGATGAATTTAGCTTGGCCGTAGAAGATACAGGGGTGGGTATTCCTCTTACGGAGCAGAATAAAATATTTGATCGCTTCTTTCAGGCAGCTAACCTTAAAAATAATCAAATGGCCGGAAGTGGTATCGGCCTATCGCTTACTAAGGAATATGTTCAATTACACCGGGGAAATATCTCAGTGGAAAGTATTGAAGGTAAAGGCAGCAGTTTTGTTGTTGCTATCCCTTTAATCAAAGCTTCAGAACAGGAAATGCTAAAGGGGGATGATCAAAACAAGATTGACCACCCCAATAATCGACCCGCTCATCGGGGTGCAAAAACCATTTTGCTGGTGGAAGATAATGAGGATTTTCGGTTGTTTTTAAAATCGAGTTTACAGCAACAATTCAACATTATTGAGGCTGATAACGGTTTAGTTGCCTTAAACAAAATCGAGATGAAGATGCCGGACTTAATCATCAGTGATGTGATGATGCCACTAATGGACGGGCACCAGATGTGTGAACAACTAAAAAAAGACCCCATAACGGCACCCATTCCTATTATTTTGCTGACCGCCCAAAATACCGCTGAAGGGCAGGTGAAAGGGTTTGCCTCCGGTGCTGATCAATACTTGTCAAAGCCATTTAAATTTGATGTTCTACACTCGATGATCTGTGGGCTATTTGAAAGTCGCCAAAGCCTGCAACAGGCCTTCAGTAAAAAAATTGGGGTGGAGCTCTCTGATATTGAGATTACCACCAACGATGAAAAGTTAATACATAAAGTCCTCAAATACATTGAAGATCATATGGATCAACCTGAATTGACAGTGGAAACATTAAGTGCGGATCTTGATATAAGCAGGGGGCATTTATACCGCAAAATCAGGGCCTTGACCAATCGTTCTCCTTCGGATTTTATCAGGAGGGTGCGCCTGAAAAGAGCGGCTCAACTTTTGGAAACAACGCAACTGACCATTTCCGAGATTGCCTATATGGTCGGCTTCTCCAACCCAAAGTATTTTTCCAAATGCTTCAAGACGGAATTTAATCAGTTACCCTCCCAGTATGCGGCCGAGAATAGAATACAAGCCACCGAAATAATATAAATGAAGAGCATTCAACACCATAAACCAACTCACAGATGAAAATATTATTGATCGTTTTAAATTTCTTGGTTACGCTACCGGAAGCTGAAAAAGGGAGCAAACAGGCCGATAAGCCCAATATTGTGGTCTTACTATGTGATGACCTTGGGTATGGCGATTTGGGGGTCTTTGGGCACCCGATCATTGATAGTCCGAATTTGGACAAAATAGCAAAACAGGGAATCATTTTATCCGACTGTTATTCTGCTGCCCCTGTTTGCTCCCCATCCCGAGCAGGGCTCCTGACAGGACGTAGCCCTAATCGTGCGGGGCTCTATGATTTTATCCCTTCACCCAAAAGGAGTGAAGATTGTCGCGATTTGGTTCACTTGCAACAACATGAACAAACCATTCCTGCAATGTTGAAGCAAGTGGGGTACGCAACATGCCTGTCAGGTAAATGGCACTGCAGTTCGAGGTTCAATAGCAATGAGCAGCCTAAACCAAATCATTTTGGCTTTGATCACTGGTTCGCTACCCATAATAATGCCGCGCCAAGCCATGCTAATCCCAAGAATTTTGTCCGTAATGGGGAGCCTGTTGGTGAATTGGAGGGATTCAGTGCTCAAATTGTAGTCAAAGAGGCGATCGATTGGCTTGAAAATCAGCCAGAAAACCAGCCCTTCTATTTGCAGGTTACTTTTCACGAACCACATGAGCCTATTGCTTCCCCCAAAAAACTGGTGGAAAAATACCTTCCAATGGCTGAAAATGTGGACCAAGCAGAATACTTTGCCAATGTCGAAAATATGGATCGAGCCGTGGGGCAGTTGTATCAATATTTAGAATCTAAAGAGTTGAATAATACCCTTATTTTTTTCAGCTCCGATAATGGTCCTGAAACATTGATGAGACACCCCAAAGCTATACATTCTTATGGGTCAGCGGGAGAATTAAAAGGTATGAAATTGTGGACCAATGAAGCAGGTTTCAGAGTGCCAGGCATTATTCACTGGATGGGAAAAAAAACGTATACTGGCCAGTCAGACGCAGTGGTTTCTTCTTTGGACTTGATGCCAACCTTTGCAGCATTGACCGGTGCCCCTTTGCCAGATAATGGTTTGGATGGAGAGTCCTTCGCTCAGCTATTGGCCACCGGCAAAAAAGAACGACAGAAACCACTAATTTGGGCTTTTTATGATGCCATCAATCAGCAGCGAGTGGCCATGCGCACAGAAAAATGGAAGCTCTTGGCCACACTTAAAGTGGATGGTCAACCTTTGGAGAGGTTACACAACCTTTACGATGGCAATATAGAACATGTAAAAAATGCCGAACTGATGGATTTTGAATTATATGATATCCGAAATGATATGAGCGAGTCAGTTAATGTTGCAACCAAATTTCCCGAGCAATTCAAAGCCTTGAAAGCACAAATGAAGGAGGAATATCAAGCTTTGCTGGAAAATAGTCATGTGTGGAATCGAGAAGCTACAATGGGTAAGTAACTGATCGGCGCGTTGTAGGACATACAGAAATTTATAAATGCACTAATAATGACTCATTTTTTCAAACTTATTTTCCTGCTGCTCATCACCATGTCAGTGGCAGAAGCACAACCAAAACAGCAAGATATCAATCATGAAAAGCCATTTTCATTAACCTATAAAAACATGGATGATGTGAAGCTGGATATGACCTTAATTTACCCGGACAAATTCAAAAAGAGGAAACGATATCCTTGTATGGTATTTTTCTTTGGAGGAGGATGGAATGGTGGTACTATTGAACAATTTAGACCCCAGGCAGAATATTTTGCTGCGAGAGGAATGATTACCGTATTGGCTGATTATAGAGTAAAATCCAGGCACAAAACTACACCTTATGAATCGGTAGAGGATGCTAAATCTGCCGTGAGATATTTAAGGAAGTATGCGGAAATTTTGAATATTGACCCCAGTAAAATTGTCGCTTCAGGAGGGTCTGCCGGTGGGCATATTGCAGCAGCAACTGGGGTGTGCCCAACTTTGGATAACCCTAATGAATCGACAGCTATTTCATCCAGGGCAGATGCTTTGGTGTTATTCAACCCAGTGTTTGACAATGGACCATCGGGCTTTTGTCATGAACGAATGGGGCAGCGGTGGAAAGAGATTTCACCAGCACATAATATTACCGATCAAGCCCCGCCAACAATTGTCTTTCTGGGAAAAGAAGACCATTTAATACCGGTCTCAGTTGCCCAAAATTACAAAAACTGTATGCAAGCAGTGAATCGTCGTTGTGATTTATTCTTGTATGATGGAGCTGGTCATGGATTCTTCAATAAAAATAAATACGAAGGGCGATTCTATAAAGAAACCATAACAGCAACGGACAATTTCTTGAAATCCTTGGGTTATATCAGGTGAATTTTTAACTGAAATAAGGAGATACTATTATCCAAATATCTCCACTATTGCTTTTATAATTTGGTAGTGGATCAATTCGATTGATCCACCCTTTTTATTCTAAGCTGATGTGGAGTATTTACCCTGTTTGAAATAATACCGCTCAATATACATATTAACCACCTTGTCATGTCTTGTCCTGAAATAACTTCGCACTTATTATCAGCTTTTTCGTCTGATTGGATGCTTTGTAAATTGTACTATAATAGGTATGTATTTTATGTTACATTTCGATATGTCGCCGCGGGCGCCGCGCTCCCGCGGGGAACTCACCCAAATTCAAAAGTGCAACATCCGCAACGTTTATAAGGGGCAGATTTTAACTGTTTGTCTTTTCGATAGTTCTTCCATTTTCGCTTGATCAGTCCTTGGTGGTTGTGAGCCTCTTCTGGTGTCATCAGATCAAGGCTCCAGTGCCTTCTTTAATTATTGTAAACACCAATGGTCCAAGTAGCTTTCTTTTTCGCATCAGCAACGGTCATAAAGCTTGCTCCAAGATAGAACTCCTGTTTCAAAATACCATTTACTCGTTCTGCAACGGCATTTTGATAGGGGTCATAACTTTCAGTCATACTCACTTGTATTTTATTTTATATCAATCATTTATGAAATAGTTGCCAACTGTATTTAGGACGATGCAATCTGAAATCTACTAAAATAAGTCTACATTTTTTGGAGCCAATCGCTTGATTTGACCCTGTTTTTTTCCACTCATCTCTTGGCGGAGCATCCCGATTTTTGGTGGCTGAGGTCAAGGGCGCGTCGAGCTTGCGAGACCGTTCACTTTACCCTTGAGGTCAGCTTCCAAAAATTGTATTTTTGCCTTAGGATGAAGGGGAAATGGAAGCCCTGATTATTAGTATTTTCTCATAGCTTGGACGTTCCAATTTTATCCCATATTCATGGGCATGGCAGGGACTTAAAAAGCCTAATCCTCGGTGCATTCGGTGATTATTGTAATCATCAATTGCATTTTTAACATCTCTTGCAGCAACGCTAAACTGAAAGTAATATGCCTTTAAATATTCATTTTTGATCGTGTTATTCACTCTTTCGGCTAAGGCATTTTCGTAGGGATCGTATTTCTCTGTTAATGATACCTTCAGGCCATTATCTTTCAGAATTGATCGGTATTTGTTACAACAGTACTGGACGCCACGGTCGGAATGATGAATGGCTCCTTCGAGTTTTCCATCTGATGCCCGAATTGCCATTTTTAGCGCCGAAATAGCTCCACTCGCATTGAGAGATTTAGATAAATTCCATCCCAATATTTTTTTTGACCAAGCATCTGTGACCAGGGATAAGTAGGCAAAATCGCCTCCATGGCATGGTACATAGGTTATATCTGACTGAATTACCTGATTCGGGCCAGTAGGGGTGTTGGCTTTGTCTGACAATAAATTAGGGAACAAATCATATCTGTGGTTGGAATTAGTGGTTCTTGCTCCACTGCGTCGCCACCGAACCAATGCATCATTTGCTTTTAATAATTCATGTAATTTACATCTGCCCATTTTTATCTGTTGCTCCACAAGTTTGGGCTTTAGAGTAAGGTACATCTTTTCCGTTCCTTGTCGTGCATATTTCTTTCTGAACTCATTAACCATATCCATCACCTTTTGATTGATAACCACTTTTTTATCTGTTCTCTTTTGATGCTTGTAGTAGGCGTCTCGGCTAAGTCCGACCTGAGCAGTAATAGCTTTTAAAGGTACCGTAGGCTTTGCTACACGCATTTTTTCTATCACCTTGAACTTGAGTTTTTTTTTAAGTCAAGGCCGATTTCATTCGAGGCCACATTGATCATGGTTTTCCAAAAATCAACGCTGATATTTTGGTCAGCAATATGGTTTTCCAAATCTTTGATCCGCTGTTTCAGCAGAATCAGATCGTCAGTTTTAGGTGATGCTTGAGTCATTTTATAAGCTTTCGTTAGACGCTGTTTCTCATACTCACGATGCCATTTACGGACTTCTTTGGTAGGAACCTTTAACTCATCCGCAACCTCTGCATAAGTACTGAAGCCACAGACCAGTTTTTCGATAAAAAACAATCGCTCTTTTTTGGTGATTCGTCTCGTTGATTTCATAATGAACTAAAATTTAACAAGTTATACAACTGTGTAGACATATTTTAGCTCATTTCAATCGAGTATATAATATCACTTATGTTAAATACAAGCATTGATTTAACCAACAACCCAGTACATTATACAAAAAACAAATGCTTACCTCATAACAGATAAGCATTTGTATTGATATAAAATAAGCTTAGATACTTATACTATCATGTGTATTAATTCGCCTTTCCTACAAACTCAAATCCTTTCCACTTGACGGGCTTTCCATAATGACCCGTAACCTCATGCGTCAGGTGATCTCCGTAGCTTTCCTTTAGTGGAGAGTAATATCTCATGGACATTTCTCCTGCATCTACGTCAATATCGAGGATACAAAAATAATCGTCTCGGTCTTTATTGTGATGACAGACTTTAACCCAGCCTAAGGACGAACCTGAATTATGTTGTTGCAGTTGATGACTCGATTCGGTGTGTCCACAACAAACCAAAACCACATTGTCGTACTTTCGGCTCATTACGGCATCACTGCCGTCTGCATTGGCATCGTGGCGAATAAGGATGACGTTTTTATCGGGATTTTCTTTAATTAAGTTCTCAGTCCATTGCTTAACGGCATTGCTTCGCTCGAAACGCACTGAGATAATCAACCACTTTACTCCTCCTGCTGAAAACTGATGCGCAACATTGGTGTGTTGATCATAATTACTGACGAAAGAGTCCCATTTTTCAAATTTACTCAACGGAAAATATTGATTGAATTTGCTTTCGCCACCATTCATCAAATCATTATTGCCAACGTTCAGCACATAGGGGGCAAAATCATCAAACTTGTTCCACCCTTGTTGTACAATCTTCCAGTTGCTTTCCTGCCCATCTTCCGTAAGGTCTCCCATCTGCAGATAGCAAACCACATCTCCGAGTTTGCTGTCCTTGAGCACAGCATCCATGGTTTTCAGGTAATTGTCAGGCGCCTGATTAACAATTTTCTGCGTATCTCCCTGCAAAACAAAGCGCACTTTCCCGTTGGATGGCGTCGTGCCTTCAGGGATCTTTCGGCTTTTAAACACCTCAACCGCTTTTTTCAGCGTTTCCGTAGAAGCGTCAATGGCCTGCTGTTCCGCTATCACATCCGACATTACTGCCTCGGAGCTTTGGACAACCTCCTCCAAGTCGGCTTTAGCACCGATTTCATAATAGCCTTCTTTCGTACCTTCGGTAGCATTATCCAATAATTCATGGGCCTCCATGATGGTGGTTTGTAGTGCCGTCCGATCCGTACTGACAGCACGACTTATTTCTGACTTGCTACATGCCAGCAAGGTCAGCAACAATATTGGGTAACATAAAAAATGATGTTTCATAATTGATATTTTATGGCGTTAATGTTTCTTTTAGTTGATGAATAGGCAATACAGGCGAAAACGCACAGGAAGGAGCGCTGATTTTCATTTTGTTGGATATGGTAGGGGCAATCTGAGTGATCCTTGTTTTATCACTGATTTCCACCCCTTTGGGTAAGCCAAAACCCATCATTAGCAGGGGCACGTGGGTGTCATAATTATAGGTCATGGAATGAGATGTTCCCGTTTTTCCTTTGCCCAAAATTACTCCCGTGTGAAAAATGATAAAAACATCACCCGAACGGGTCGGATGTGCTCCATTGGCCAACAGCTCCTTATAATGGTTTTCATAAGAGGAAGACTGCAAGCTATTCAGAGACACCGCATCCTGTACCGACGGCTGTGTAAGGATGAGCTGTGAGGCATAATTTTGAACCGCATTCAGCTCAAGCCCTTTCTCATTGATCAGCTTTCTGTTGAGGTAAATTTGCTCCCCTTCCATATCGAGCACCCATTTGCCTTCCCCATATTTGGCGGTTAATTTTTGTTGCAGATGACTCACCATCTCTCCAGTCTGCACATATTTGGCGTTATGGAATTTTTTATCCACCATATACATGGCATTCTGAGCGCCCGCATGATCGGCGGTCAGGAAGATCAAAACATCCTGCATGCCAACCTCCTGGTCAACGAATTTCAGCAGGCCGCCAAGTTCACGATCCAGCCGGAGGTAAGTATCCTGAATTTCCATGGAAGCCGGAGCAAATTGATGTCCGATTTTATCCGTTGAGGAATAAGAAATTGCCAGCAGATCGGTGAAATCATGCTTGCCCATTTGCTCGGAAATGATGGCCTGCTTCGCCATTTCAGAAACCAAGGTATTACCATGAGGGGTGTGCATCAGCATATAGTAAGCTGAACGCCCATCCTTCCGCATTTTTTTTGAGATCGTTGGCAAATCATGTGGGAAGGTAGGTTTTTGCTCCTCATAAAACGTCCCCTCGTATGGATTATCATCTGAAAGGGAGACCGAATAAGCCGAGGAAGGCAATAAGAGTTCCCAGGGTTGTTTTAACAATTCATCGGATCGCTTCAGGCGATTGTAATCTTTTACCCACTTTGGGAGCTCATCCATATAGAAGGAAGAACTGACAAAATTTCCCGTTCCACCGTCATACCAATACGCACCATCAGCCATATATCCAGCCGGCAAAATAGCCGAGCGGTCTTTCAGACTGACCGAGATGACCTTCGATTGATGGTTATTGCTCAGTTTGAGTTCATCTCCCAAATTGGAAACCAGCATCCGATGGGGTGATTTTTTACCCGAACCATTATTTTGGCCAATAGTATTTACCTGCTCGTCATTCACACAATATACCTTGCGCCCCTCCTCTCTTAGGTAAAAATGATTGTTGGCAATGCCCGAAAAAGCAGGACTCGCGCCAGACCAAATTGTAGCATGCCCAGGGCCGGTGGTCGTTGGCGCATAATTATAATGCATATCTGTAAAATTGATCCCGTTATTGATCAAATATTTAAAGCCACCCTCATCCTGATAATGGTCGTAAAACCTTGTCAGATAATCATAACGCATTTGATCGACCACAATTCCGATGACCAATTTTGGGCGTTTTAACTTTGTTTGGCAATGCCCACTTATTGGATGGAGCAAAGCAATGAGGAAGATGATCATCCACTGTTTCATAATGAAAATGTTATTTGTAGGAATTTTGGGTGGCTTCAATCTTATCGCATTAAGATGCGACGGTTAAAAGTCTTGCCCCCGTATTCGACGATTAAAAAATAAATACTTGGTCGGGATAGATGACCAATATCCACCACCCCAATGAAATCATCACTTAAGACCTGATGAAAAACCTCGTTTCCATTGATATCAAATATTCTGACATAAGCATGTTCCTCCTTATTATTGAAAGGGATTTCAATAGCAATATGATTATCAGTTACAGGGTTAGGGTAAACCTTAATATCCGACTCATTAGTTGGTGCTAATCGTCTAAAATTATCCGCAGAGGGATTTGAGTCAAATCTGATATGGTCTATAATAGTTTTTACAACCCCGCTTTTCTGAGTATAAATTCGAAACCAGTTGATATTTGTAAGGTCAGGCTCCCCATTAGTTACTTTCGCAGTAGCCAATGGCAGAATTACCTTATTCCAGCCATTTATCAAGTTTAAATCCGTCAAATGCCAATGAAATTCCTTAGTATCTGCTTTTCCGGCACTGCCAATTTCGATCTGATTGTCTCCGGTAATTTTACTGACGTCATTGATGTAGTACCAAAACTTCAAATAGCCGGTTTGAACAGTTACTGCTGCGTTCACAGGATTACTCCATGCTTTAGAGAATTCATTAGTCCCTACTCCATCAAACTGAAGACACCCTTGCCCCTCTCTCTGGTCCACTGCGTTAATATGCATGATGCTATTGGGTGAAGTCTCCCAACCTGATATCACATCACATGGATCTAAAACGGATGCCTGACTGTTTTTATTCACTATTTGAATAGCATCGATTCGGCTTATAATATTTCCCTTTTTATTAGCGTAAATCCTAAACCAATTGATATTATTTAAATCTGCTGAGCCGTTCGTAGTGGATGCATCAGATATATCCAATCGGATATCATTCCATCCATTTTTCAAACTCAAGTTTGAAAAGGACCACGAATATTCGTTTTGATCTGCTTTCCGAGCGCTACCAATTTCAATTTGGCCGTCCGATAGCAATTGATCGACATCATTTACATAATACCAAAAACGCAGTTGAGCATTGTTCGCCTGTATGCCCGACGAATAACCTGTATTGAAAGCTTGTCGAAATTCATCTGTTGCGCTTCCAGAAAACTCCAAAGAAGCACTACCTTGCTTTTTATCATTGGTATTGATTTTTAATTGGCCTGAAGATGTCCAATTGCCTAATTGATCGCAATCTGATAAAAAGGGAGAAGAAACATTCGGTGAAATAGGAATGGTTGATTTTAAGCCTGTTGATCCGTCCAACATCAACTGTACTTGGTCAGCTAATTGTAAATACCAGTCGGAAGGGTAAAAGATCTCTTCATTATCTTGATTTAAAGTGATGAGTATGTTTTCAGCCTCATCAGGCAATTGTTCCTTGGTGGATACCATTTTGAACATTGCGGTGGCTTCATCGAGTTCATCGAACATTGCGGTGTACAAAAAATCGACATTGGCCTCAATTGCTTTGTATGCTTGATGCCAATAAAAATCTCCTCCGTGCCTTGGTATCTGATTAAGTTTTTTGCCGGGATAGCGGTTACTCCACGAAAATCCGGGCCATATAACAGGCATGTATTCAATGTTTCTATTATTTGCATGGCACCAATTCTGATCAGCAATAATTTTCGCCTGCCAAACATCCACATCCCTATTTGATCCATAAGAACCAACAGACCACGGGGTAATCATATTCAGCTTTTCATAAACCCAGCCCCAATCATCATGATTACTTGCGATCCCCTGACCTGTAAGCCAATCACCATGTACCCCACCTACCACATAACATCCTTCTGCTTTGAAAAAATCAATAAGATCAGCAATCTTTTGATTGGTAAATTCATGGTGACCATCATCAAAGCCAAAACCCCAAATAGCGATTACAGGCTTGTTCTCCTGTTTTGCATAAGATGATTGTCCGAACGGGTTATAATTATTTTTGACATGGTTCCAGTCAGCGACCATACGCTCATAAATGTCCGCATTATCACAATCCGTAATATCGTACATCAGCGCAAACTTCCTGTTAGTTTCTTTGGAAGCTTGGATCACATTTGATAAAATATCATTACGAACATTAAAGAATCTTCCATCTTTTACCTCTGATAGAAAACGTTGAAGATATACGCCATTCACATTATAATCGCGCATCCACTCAAAGTGAAGTTTGGTTGTGCTGTAATCATGAGAAGAAAACACTTTCGCATTTTCTCCACCCAATGTCAGATTTGTGCTGTATGTGGTGGTATATTCACTCATATCGGGCCACATATCAACATACAGATTCCCTCCATTAGGCTTCTCCAGTCGGTGCGACCAATGCCGCCACTCATTCGGAGAAGAGCCATCTCCTTCGCAGAGAAACCAGCCCTGATAGCCCATCATCATGTTTTTTGTAAGGTCATTCTGACCCAATGCTGTATTGCTTAAAAAAACAAATAGCATTAACTTGATCATTACTTTTGAGTTCATTTTTTGATCATTTAGGTAAAAATAATGTAAAGGCTATATTGAAAAATGTTGTTGATTTAGGGATTGTCCCCCTGTTATTTCGTTTAAAAAATATCCTCAATTACAGGTGTTCATTTTTAGGACCACTAACAGAAAAAGGCTTATCCTCCGGCTTCAATCCGCGCTGATAATTAGGTTGATCCGACATCAAAAACTCCAGCTTTCCACCATTTTGAATATCAGCATGCTCAATGAAGTGATGCTCATAGGTTTTGCCATTAAGTCTTGCCTGCTGAATAAAGGGATGATTTTCAGCATTATTTTTTGCTTCAATTTCGAAGGTGTTGCCATTTTCGAGGTAGAGCGTTACTTTATCAAAAAGCGGACTCCCGACCACATATTGGGTGGTACCCGGACAAACAGGATAGAAGCCCATGGCTGAAAAGACATACCAGGCGGAGGTTTGTCCATTGTCCTCGTCTCCGCAATACCCATCAGGCGTTGGTTGATACAACTTTTTCATCACCTGACGCACCTTCTGTTGTGTTTCCCACGGCTTAGAGGCATAATTATACAGGTAAAGCATGTGCTGAATAGGTTGATTGCCGTGGGCATAATTTCCCATATCGGCGATCTGCATTTCCCTGATCTCATGGATAGGGAATCCATAGTAAGACGCATCGTAATGCGGAGGCATATCAAATACCTCATCAAGTTTTTTGATAAAGGCTTTTTCTCCTCCCATCAAATCGATCAGCCCATTGATATCATGAAAAACCGACCATGTATAATGCAGGCTGTTCCCTTCGGTGAAGGCATCGCCCCATTTCAGTGGGTTGAAAGGAGATTGGAAGTTTCCGTCTTTATTTCTTCCCCGCATCCACTTGGTTTCGGGGTCAAAAACATAGCGATAATGCTGTGCTCTGCTCTGAAACAGTTGCTTTACCTTTTTGGACTTACCCAAGGAATCGGCCAATACCGAAATACAATAATCTGCATAGGCATATTCAAGGGTACGCGCCGTATTTTCTTTTACCCCTACATCATAAGGAACATAACCTAACTCATTATAATAATCGGCACCATAACGCCCAACCGATTTGACAGGTCCATGCCCTGTGGTGTTTTTCACAACTGCCTCAAATAAGGTTTCAATAGCATCAACACGAATCCCTTTGACATAGGCATCGGTGATTAAGGAAGCGGAATTAGACCCAATCATGCAATTACGATGACCCGGACTTGCCCACTCAGGCAACCACCCACTTTCTTTATATGCATTGGCGAGGCCTTCCATGATTTGTGCATCCATTTCGGGATACATGATCGTGAAAAATGGAAAAACAGCCCTGAAAGTATCCCAAAAGCCATTGTCAGTAAACATGTATCCCGGCAACACCTTCCCGTTGTACGGGCTGTAATGTACTACCTCTTGCTGTTCGTTGAGCTCATAAAATTTTCTTGGGAATAAAAGTAAACGGTATAAAGTAGAGTAAAATGTTTTTTGCTCCTCCAAAGTTCCTCCTTCAACCTGAATTCTTCCAAGTTCCTTTTCCCATTTATTTTGCGCCTTCTGACGGGTCTGTTCGAAAGTATCTTCTCCAATTTCCCGTTCCAAATTCAGGTAAGCCTGCTCGTAGCTAATGAAGGACGAAGCCACTTGCACTCGCTTATGCCCACCTTTGTTTTTGAATTTTATGACTGCCCCAACGTGATCTCCTTCAAGCTCATCATGAGGAGTTATTTTATCATTTTTCCAAGTTTTTACATATTCTACCTCTTCATTCAGCTGAATAACAAAGTAGTTCTTAAAATTATCAGGTACTCCGCCATGGTTATTTTTAGCATAGCCTATCAACTGCTTTTTTTGGGGTAAATACTTGATATAAGATCCTCCCTGATATGCATCGATAACTAAATAATTATCGGCCCCCTCCGGGTATTTCATCCGAAACTGAGCGCCTCTTTCCGTAGGGGTAAGTTCTACCCGCACATCATGATCCGCTAAATAAACACTGTAATAATCCGGACGGACAATCTCCGCTTTATGCGAAAACCAAGATGCTCGCTCCTCTTCATTGAAGATCATTTTTCCACTGACCGGCATCAAGGAAAAAGCGCCGTAATCGTTGATCCAAGGGCTCGGCTGATGCGTTTGTTTGATGCCTCGAATCGTTTTTGAAGTATAATTATAGGCCCAACCATCCCCATTTTTACCGGTCTGAGGTGTCCAAAAATTCATGCCCCAAGGAGTGGCGACAGCCGGATAGGTATTTCCATTTGACAGTTGAAAATCGGATTGTGTGCCCATCAGTGGATTTACAAGATCAAGCGGATTTTGCCTTCCCTCCGCCTTTATCGATGTTGATAAAATAAGCAAGAAGCAAAGAGGAAAGAACCGGTATGGATAATTTTTGAATAAATACATAGGTGAACTTAAAAGATGGAATTAGCCTTTTGGGATGAGGATGAAAGTGAATTACAGTTGATATTTTTCCGGCATGCTCAGCGTCTTCCCACTCAGCATTGCTTCTTCTGCAAGCAGGGTCCACGCACTCGCCTCATAAGCGGAATAGGTAAGCCATAGCGGGAATTTTTCACCTTGCAGGAACTTGATGAAACCTGCCATTAATAAAGCAGAGCCATCGTCGTCTGACGCATTTTCGAGGATTGGCAAGTCCGCCTTAACTGCCGCTTCTTCAAGCTTCCAAGAACTTCCGCCCGCCATCACCGGTTCGGCTTTCCCTTTTTTGATTTGAGCTGAAAGCTGAGCAATGGCACTTGGGTGTTCCTTTTTTTCGGAAGCTTCCCAGAAAACCCGATTGGACTCCAACTCCATCATTCCTTTACTGCCCATAATCTGTTCTTCCACTCCGATCAGGCTATTGCTTGTCATGGAATCATAAATAAATTGTGTGCCGTCGGCATAGGAAAAGATAACCGCAATATTGTCTTCTACCTCTCGGCCATCCTTCCAAAAACGGATGCTTCCCGAAGCCCGAACCGATACCGGTGAAGCCTGCAAAGCCCAATTTGCCACCTGCAATTGATGTGTCATCAGCTCAGTAAAAAGTCCCGCAGAAAACTCCCTGTACAGTCGCCAGTTAATCTGCTTTTCAAGCTCTGGCTTTCCTTCAGGCACCTTCCGTCGCCAATCATTATTCCTATGCCAATAGGCTTTTATCTGTCCGATGGTTCCTAATTTCCCCGCATGGATCTGCGCCATCGCCTGTATATATTTAGGATTGAAGGTACGCTGATGTCCGATGAGCAGAATTTTTCCGGTCGCCTGCTGTACGTCCAACATCTGTTTGGTATCCTCAAGCGTTCGGGCCATCGCTTTTTCACACATTACATGAATCCCGGCTTTCATGGCGTAAACAGCTATTTCGGCATGAGTGTGCAAAGGAGTGGTGATCACCACCCCATCAAGCTCATGCTCGGCAATCATTTTGCGGAAATCCGAATAAGTGGCCGGATCAACACCCTGCTCGGTACATTGCTTGAGTCCTGATGTCAAATTAGGAGTATAATTGTCGCAGAGGGCTGTGATTTCGAATGGATTTTCTTTTTGTATGGACAGCAGGAAATTAAGCAAGAATTTACCCCTGCTACCCGTACCTACGATGGCAATTTTCACCATTGAATTCTTCCCAGTACTCATGAGAGGGTTTAGCCCCAAAACGAATGCTGATCCAACAATACCCGCTTTTTTCAAAAATGATCTTCTGTCTTCCATAAATTAAAAAATTATAATAGGAACAAATCCTCGACCTCAAATGCCTCAAGAATATGCTGCCGTTGCCCCTGATCAGCAACCATCAAAGCCGTGCTGATCGCTTCCGCTTCCATTGGACAGTGATGTTGTACCACCACCAATTGGTGTCGGTGTTGCTTCTGTTTTTTTTCGGGGTTAATGATGTGTTGCTGTTGATGATGATTTTGTCCTTGATATCCACTAATGGATAAAGAGGAATCCGTCATCGGAAGCGGATGATCCCATTCCGAATTCCTCAAGTCAAACAACCAATGATCTGCATAAGGATGTCGGCCTTTAGTGAGTATGGAGCTACCGCCAAAACTGACAAAGGCATGTGCTATCTCATAGATATCCAATATCTCAGCAATTTTTTTCAAAGCAATCCCTTTGCCTATACCGCCAAAATCCAGTTGCAAAGAAGGATCACTGAAAAACGCCTCCGACCGGCTATGATCAAGGTGCAAGCAATCCGTCAGGGCGGTATCAGCGCAGTATCCAATATTAAATAACCCTTGTGTTTGTTGGCAAAGACGAAGACTCTGTTCCAAATATTGAAAAAGAACCGGACTGACCCGCTGAGGTTGCTCAGTGGCAGTCCGGTTCAGCTGATAAACTTCAGCATCAACATTATACCTACTGAGTATTTGCTCCAGTTTTAGCACCTGACGTTGAGCTTCCCCACATACCTCATGCAAAAACGCATATGTTTGATGATGCCATAAGAACATCTCGAAATAGGTATTCATGGCGGGGAAACTCAATGATTCAGTTATCATGATCTGATGTTAAATGCTTTTATTATTCACTACATCCCACTGTTTTTCATATTTTCGTTTCCATAGCTTTTTGGCTCTTTTATTATTGAGGATCCTTCCATTTTTTGGATCGATTTTCAGGTTTTGCTGAAGGTCCAAAGCAATATTCCCCAAATGACACAACTGAGTGGATATTCCGGCATCATCGATCGGAGCCGTGAGTTGTTGACCATTTCGAATGGCCTCGCATAAATTGGCAATATGCGATACGGTTAGGCCGTCAAATCCGGTGGTATCTGCCGTATTGTTAGAGGTTCCTTTGTTGGACTCCAATTCCCGTTTGATTTCTTTTCCTTTCAAATCAAACAGCACATACTTTTCACGATCCAAAAGTATCGACCCCTTAGTGCCGAAAATCATTGCTCCACGTCCGCCATTTACCGAAAAGCCATTACAACTATGACCTTCCCAGGTAATCATTTTTCCTCCTTCAAATTGATAGCTTGCCGTTTGGGTATCAAACCACTGCCAGTCATCGCCTGAGTGACTCAATCGCCCACCGTTGGAGGTTACTTGCGTGGGGTAATCCACCCCGAGTGCCCAGCGACAAACATCAATCTCATGTGTTCCGTTGTTATGAATTTCGCCGGTACCCCAGTCCCTGAACCAATGCCAGTTATAAGGATGCACATTGTCCCGATAGGCCTGACGGGGTGCCGGTCCCTGCCATAATTCCCAATTCAGATATTCCGGAACGGCTACTTCTTTCCCTATCCCGATTGGCTTACGGGTGTTGGCATACCATGCTTTTGCAGCATAGGGGTCGCCAATAATTCCCGCTTTAATTTCTTTGATGGCCAAGGCAGAAGTAACCGAGGATCGTTGCTGATTACCCATTTGACACATCATGCCGGTTTCTTTTTGGGTAGCGATCAATACTTCTGTTTCATGCGGGTTGTGACTACATGGCTTTTCGATATACACATGCTTTCCTGCGCGCATCGCCATAATGGCCATAGGTGCGTGCCAATGTTCCGGCGTGGCAATGAATACTGCATCGACCGAAGGGTCAGTCAGAAGGTTTCTGAAGTCTTCTTCCGTTTTCGGCAGTTGATCGGTAAACTGTTTGGTGTATTCACTCAGCTTTTTGAGACGTCGCTTATCGACATCGCAAAGGTGGGATATTTCTGCTACTCCCGACTGATACGCCGCTTTGATCAAGGCATGAGAGCGACCTCCGCAGCCCAACATGGCGAAACGGATTTTCTTCTCTCCTTCGGCAAAAGCACGATGCCCAGCCAATAGGGTAGCTGCTGTGGCCAAGGAGGTTTTCTTTAAAAAATTTCTACGACTTTCCATGATTAAAAAATTAGCTTAAAAATAATTTAAAGTGCCTGTGTGTCTTCCAATACCTTGATTTTGATGTTTTTGAACTTGACCTCATCCCCATGGTCCTGCAACAGGATCAAACCTTTCTTTGCCTCTCCAAACAACGGCCAATTTTTATATTTACTATAAGCGACCAGAGCCCGCCATTGCTGTGTTCCTCGTTCATATTCAACCACCTTACAGCCGTTGAGCCAATGCTCCACATGATTCCCTTCAACAATGATCTTTGCACGGTTCCACTGTCCATTATTGACATATTTTACCCTCGGAAGTGAAGGCTCATAAAATTGCCCATCTGCGGTGATCAAATCATATAAAGACCCCACAGTTCTGTTTCCTGCAACGCCCAGCTTGGCATCAGGATGAAGCTGATCATCCAAAATCTGAAACTCACAGCCGATTGCTGAACCTTTGCCTTTGTTCAATTCCGTATCCACAAAATATTTAATGCCGCTGTTGGCTCCTTCAGCAAACCAAAAGTCGAGCTCAAGGATAAAGTTCTCATAAGGGGAGGTAGTAACAATATCGCCTCCGTTGGTAGATTCATGTCCTCCGGAAGCCTGAACAGACAAGACGCCATCATCGATCGTCCATCCGTTGGAAGGGAAATTATCCTGCTTGGCTCCGCGCCAACCTTTGGTGGTTTGCCCGTCCCAAAGCAGTTGCCATCCTTGATTTTTTTCCTCCTGCGTCAGCTGATTTTTCATATAATTCACTGCCGGCGCGGTGGCCTCAGGAAATGTCTCCTCAGCAGTCATCTCCCGCAACTGAATATTTCTCCACTGAACGGTTTTGCCATACTGCGCTGCTGGCGCCTCATGAATCTGCAAAGCGATAAAACCTGTTTCCACTGTTTCCTCGTAAAGGTTCGCACAATTGATCCCATTCACCCAAGTGGCAATCCGATTACCCTGAGCCACAACACGTACCTTGTTCCACTCTCCTGACTTATAGGCCGATTTTGCTTCAGGATTATACTCCATCGGGTAACGCCATCCTTTTCTCGCCTCGTCATAAATCCCCCCAAACCACCTGCGGTTGCTATCTTCTGCCTCGATCTGTAATCCATGTACACGGCCATTTTTGTAATCCGCTTGGCTATGACTACGCACCTGCACCCCACTGTTGAGCCCTTCACCCAAGCGTATTTCATAGGTCAGTTCAAAATCAGTGTATTGCTTTTTGGTGGCCAGAAAAGTATTCACCTTACTGTCATTGACTGTACCAACGATCGTCTGATCCTTGACCGTAAATGTAGCCGTACCATTTAGCTTTTTCCACCCCTTAAGGTTTTTGCCATTAAAAATCGGCTTGCTCTTTTGTGCCTGAACAGCACCACTGCCAACGATCATCAGCAATGCAATGAGCCATATTCGTATGTTTTCCATCGGTAAAAAAATTAAAAAATGAGGTTTAAAATAATGCCATCAGGCTGTTCTCCCCTTCCATTTCAAACTCCAACACACCACCATTCATGATTTGTGAATAGGCGATTTTCCAGTCGGTAATCGGTTCCCCGTTATAGGTTACAGACTTGACATAACAATTCTTTTCTGAAAGATTATTAGCCTTGATCGTCAAGGTATTTTCACCCAGTTTCAGACTGGTTTTTTCGTACAAAGGCAGGCCGATATTAAACTCTCCCGAGGCTGGGTTAACCGGATAAAAACCCAAAGCACTGAATACATACCATGCACTCATCTGTCCGCAGTCGTCATTTCCACTAAGACCATCAGGGCTGTTCAAATATTGAGTAGCCATTACCTGTCGGATAAGCTGCTGTGCCTTTTGAGGTTGATCCACATAGTTATAAAGGTAAATAACATGGTGGCTTGGTTCATTACCATGCGCATACTGACCAATCAGTCCCGTTACATCGGCTGCGTGTTCATCCACCGGAGCATCCATGGTAAAGAGGGCGTCCAATTTTTCAGCCATCTCCAACTTCCCTCCCATCAGCTCTACCAACGATTCAGGATCCTGAAGAATATGCCATGAATAGTGCCAGGCATTTCCTTCGGTATAATCACCACCGGTGGTCGGTCCGTGCGAGTTTCTCAGCGGATCGAAGGGCGTTACCCAACTGCTGTCGCTGTTTTTTCCCCTGAAAAATCCAGTAGATTCATCAAAAATATTTTTATAGTATTCACTGCGCTTGCTGAAAAAGACATAGTCGTCCATTTCCCCAAGATCTTTGGCCATAGTGGCTGCACACCAATCATCAAAGGTGGCTTCCAATGTTCTTGACACCGCTTCTTTCTTAAAAATATCTGACGGAAGAAAGCCATATTTATCATAAATCTGCCAATCATATTTGTGCCAGTGATTGGTGGTCAATGATTGCTTAATCAATTGGTAAGCCCGGCGTTCGTTACCTTCGAGCAAGCCTTTATGGTAGGCATCGACAATGGCTGCTACGGAATGATTACCGATCATGCAGTGGTTTTCTTTGCCCATCAAGGTCCAGATAGGCAAATAGCCATTCTCTTCACCGTGGGTAAGCATGGATTCCACAAATTCAGTGTCCTTTTCCGGCGAAAGAATGGTGTAGAGCGGATGTGCCGCACGATAAGTATCCCAAAGCGAAAAGGTCGAGTAATATTTTTTGGAAGGAGCAGTCGCTACTTTTCCCTTGGCACCACGATATTGTCCATCAACATCAGCGATATTATTTGGCTGGATAAAAAGGTGATACAGGCTGGTATAGAAAGTTACTTTCTGCTCTTTTGTCCCTTCGATTTCCACACGGCTCAGATACTCGTTCCACTTGTCTTTGCCCTGTTGATGCAGTTGATCAAAGGTCTTGTTTTTCGCTTCAGCCAACAGATTTTTTTTGGCTCCTTTGATATTGACGGTAGAGATACCGACTTTCACTTCAAGCTCCTCGGCATCGGCCATCGGAAAATCCATCAGCATGATACGGTCTTTGTATCCTTCTACAAAAGAAGTATTGGTGAAGGGCTTGCTTAACTCAATCACAAAAAACAGTTTTCGGTCAATCCACCGATTGACATGCATAAAGCCCGTAAGCGTTCTGTTGTTCTCAATATTAATCTTGGCATCGACCACCTGCGTGGTGTTTTTATTGCCCGCACCCGTCATGGTATTGTTGATGTTCAGCAACAGCTTGTAATCTCCTGCCTGCTCGAAAGAGTACCGATGCATGCCCACATGTTCAGCAGAGGTCAGCTCAACTTTAATATGATCCTTGGTCAGCTCAGTGGAATAATAATTGGGAGAGGCCACTTCTTTTTCTTTTGAGAAAGGCACTTTGAAGACATTATCCACCTTCCCCTCTTTAAAGGGCAACAGGATCACATCTCCCAAATCACCAACACCCGTACCGTTAAGCTGCGTGTGAGCATATCCCCTTACCAGGGTGTCCGTGTACTGATATCCCGAGCAGTATTTCCAGGCATAATTGCCCGTTTGAGGACTTACCTGTACCATTCCCATAGGGGTCGTGGCACCGGGAAAAGTATGGCCGAAGCCTTCCGTTCCAATAAAAGGATCAACAAATTGGGTGTAGTCCGTTGCTGAAGGTTGTGAACACGACAGCATCAGGCTACCGATGAACAACAATAAACAGGTTGATATATTTTTCATTTGAATCAGTTTAATATAAAATGTGCTCCCTTAAGGCTGCTGCCCGTTCAAAAATTGGTTCAATTCCTTAGTCAGGGCGCTTACGATCTCGGGGTGCTGTGCAGCTACATCCTTTTGCTCTCCAGCATCGAGGGAAAGGTTGAACAATGCCCCTTTTTTGAATTGATTATCCGGACGAATTCCAGGGTATTCCCTGACCGTCGCCTGTTCAGTTTGGGCGATAATGGTGGTACCATCGGGTGCCCGTGGGTCCACCCAGTCGTCCGGCAGATGGAAATTAGTCGGTTCATTGACGAACAGTTTCCACTTTCCTTTTCGGATGGTGATCGGCTGATCTCTGTGGATACTCACAATCAGCCTTTCGTCGGTATCCTTTCCATTGATCTGCCCCAAGATTGACCGTCCGTCAAGATTTTCTTTCTTCAGATCAAAGCCCGTAAACTCCGCCATTGTCGGAACAATGTCCGGAATCCATGCGGGCTGATCAATGGTGACACCCTCGGGTGCTCCAGGATACTGAATAATGAAAGGGATGCGGATGCCCCCTTCCCAATTGGTGGCCTTCATGCCTTTAAGGCTACCCGTGCTTCCCCCAAACCACGGACCATTATCGGACATGAAAACCACCACGGTATTTTTATCAAGGCCCGTCGCTTTAAGATGATCGAGCAGGCGCCCTACGTTATAATCCAACTCACGAATAACGTCCTGATAGAGATCATCGGGCGTATCCGGTGTATAAAATTTTTCCGACGCAGCCAAAGGCTTATGAGGCATGGCGTGGGTCAGGTATAAAAAGAAAGGATTGTCTTTATTTTTGTCAATAAAGTCAATGGCCTGATTGGTGTAATCCTCGGTGATATACCGCTGATCGACCGTAGGCTTGACCACCTGCTCATTCTCCCAGATCTGAACAGGTCGCATATCATTGGAATATAAAATCCCATAATAATGATCAAATCCCTGTTGGCGAGGAAAGAATTTCGGCTGGTGACCCAAATGCCATTTACCGATGATCGCCGACTGATAGCCAATGGCACCCAAACGTTCAGCCAGCGTAACCTCAGAAGGGTCAAGCCCAGGCTCATCAATACCTGCATCAGGGGCAGGATTTTCCAGCAAACCATGATGCAGCGGGTGTTTTCCTGTTAGTATAGAAGCCCGGGCGGGTGCGCAATAGGGCGTTGGTGCATAGAAATTGGTGTACTTCACCCCCTTTTCCGCAAAGGCATCGATATTGGGTGTCAGTCCTTTTTCCGCACCATAGCACGATAAATCACCGTAGCCCATATCATCAGCAACAATGAGAATAACATTGGTTTTAGGAGCGGTATTATACACCTCTTTTACCCCAACAAAACCAACGATACTTACTAAGACAGCCGCTAAAATGATCTTCCCCCTCATACTTATTTCATTTTATAAGTGGACTCTGATAACTGCGCCTCACCTCGCAAGACTTTCCCTGCCTGTTGCGTTAGTTTGAGGTAATGATCCGAAGGCATGCCCTCCATATCGATAAATTTGGCATTGACCGGTGGGTTGTCTGTACATTTAAAAATCGCCGTAGATTCGTCCACCTCATCGAACATGGCCACATAAAGCATCTCTGCCCCCGCATCCAAAGTGTGATAAATCTGATTCCAGAAAAACGCCCCTTTTTGTCGTGGGATTTCAGCATATGGTACCTCCATCTTTTTGACCGTTCTGCGCAGATTCGCCCAGCTGAAACCAGGGTAAACACAAGGCACATAATCGACCCCTTTCGAAGCACACCACTCGATGTCTGCTGCTACGTGGTTATGATACTGTGTCGGATTTTTGAAAGTATCATTATTAAAACGCCCGACCATCCACGGCAAAACCACATCCACTTGCTCAATGATTTTGTGCAGATAAGGATCATTGGAACAATCTGTTTTTAGTTCACGGAAATACGTTGGGATGCCGAGCATTACCGAACAACCGCCGTAAACAGGGTCATTTTTAAGAAAGTCAATCAACTCCTGCAACTTGATTTGGTCAATGTCATACGCTCGGTCAGGAAATCCAACTCCCCATATCGCCACCAGTGGTTTCCCGTTGTGGTGCAAGTAGGTTTGCTTTTTGCCCTTGTTCAATACATTCAGGTCATCCACCAAATGCTTCCAGTCCTCGATCACGGTTGAACAGTCATCTTTGCCCGCCTTCAAGCCGGATAAATCATACATGATGGCAATCGCCCGATCATGCTGCTGAGAAGAATTAAAGGCATGTTTGATCACCAAGTCAGGACGTATTTTAGCCTGATCATTTTTGATGTAGGAGAAAAAACGTTGCATAAAGGCGCCATCAATCTGATAATCCTTCATCCATTTGAAATGCAGATCGGTGGTGCTTTGATCCGAGGAACTGAAGATGTTTGCCGTTGAACCATCGGCATTGATAAAATCCGTTGGATACTGCTTTTTGTATTCCCTCATATCGGGATAAATATCGATGGTCAGGTGTTCGGGATCAAACTTGCCATTGTGCCCGTAATGCCCCCATGCCTTGCCGTGGGTATCTCCATCGGCTTTAAACCAGCCTTGATAACCACACATCACCAACCCTTTGTAACTTGGGTACATAGGAGATTTCTGTGCCAAAGCAGAAAAGGACAATAGGATTAAACTAAAAAAAACTAACTTCTTCATCTTGATAAAAAATAGGTTGCTTATTGTGTTTTGAGGACTTTCAAAAGTTGGATATGATTGCCCGTTACTACCTTAATGAAATAAATCCCATCAGCTAAAGCGCTTAAATCCACCTGTTGTCCGCTGACCAGCACCTGAGGCTGAACAGCACCTGAAGCATTCATGACAATGATGGAATCTACCCCCGAAATATTGATCCAAAACACCCCATTGGTAGGATTTGGAAAAGCGACCAATTTTTTATTTTCAATGCCCAATGGTGTAGCGGTGGTATTGAATCGCCAAAGCTCACCGAAATACCATTTGCCGCCTACTTTCTGATCTACTCGCCAGAAGTAATTTGTATTGTGCGTCAAATGCTCATCGATCAACAGGCGCTCATCAGTCAGACTTTCAGCGATGATATCACTTTTATCCAATAACTCCGATTCGCTGATCAGCACACGATATTCTTCGGCATTGCCCACACCAGCCGTCCATTGCAATTCAGGCTTAAGGCTGATCTCTGTTTCGCCGATAGCCGGAAGCGGATCGGTAGCAGGGGCTACCTCCATATCCCCTTTTGTGCTGAAGCTCCATACATCGCTATTGAGCTTTTGGCCCGTTTCCAAAATGATTTCCACCTTCCAAAAATAGGCCTGCAAATCAATCAGGTCATCGAACCTCACCGTACTTTGGTCACCATCGAATGACTGTAATTCGGCATCGGCAAAGTCTTTGGTTTTAGACAAATACACTTTGGTAAGTTTGACATTTTTCTCAGGGCACTGCACCCAGGAAAATACCTGATCCGTGGCTACATTTACAGAATTGCTTGCCGGCATTGGGCTTGCAGGTTTTTCGGATTCAAGAGAAACATTCCCCATCGGAACCAATTCACCCGCCGAATTCTTAACCACTACATTAAAGGTTCCACAACCAAGGTCGTCGATCATATACCTCTTTTCTGCGGAATTTATTTTATAGGCAAAAGTCTGGCCTCCATCCACACTCACCTCAAATTCTTTGGAATTCGCATAATCAGGAAAGATCAATTCCACCTTTGCATCATCAATGATTCGCAGGGTCATGATCGCTTCTTCCAGGCCACTGATCTCATCGGTAATTTCTGCCTCTCCGGCAATGATTTTACGCGCACGACCTGCAAGCTTCAGGTAATAATCACTCGGTAGATCATAGCCATCTTGATCCATCGCAAGCCACTCTCCCACATCAGGCAATTCAGACTGCTTTTCGAGTGTTTTGAAGTAACAGGTGCTTTCATCCACCTCATCAAACATCGCCAAATACAACGATTGTACATTTTTTTCTGCATAACCTTTGAGCTGCATCCAGAAGAAATCGCCACCGAGTCTCGGAATAGCATTCAAAGGGTGGTTAGGGTCGTTGTTCTTGAGGTTCACCCATGAAAAACCAGGAAAAGCAACGGGAACATACAAAATATCATGCTCCTGACAGAAGTTAAGTGAAGGGCGCAGTTGATTCCACAAATAAGAATCAAAACCATCCTGATCACGGTAACGGCCAGGTGTCCAGGCACTGATCACCGATGCCTTTTTGAGGCTTGGCATAAACTCTGTTTTTTTGAACCAATTGTCATTTACGCCCAACATGACCGATGCGCGGTATTTTTCTTCAGGTGCATTGGCAAAGAAATCCATCACCTCTTCCAGCTCAGATGCCGGCGCATCGTCTCTTACCGTATATCCCCAAAGGGCCACCAAAGGCAATCCATCCTGATGCAAATAATTGTCCCCTTCGGTAACACCCAAATCATCTACGAGGTGTTTCCAGTCGGCAATAATATCTGTGGATTTACCCGCCACACCATCATACATGATACTGAAAACACGACCATAGTCGGCGGATCCTTCTTTGACAGATTTTGTTACCTCATCACGAAAACGCATCACACCCGCATCGCCATTCTCACTAATGAATCGTTGCAGAAACACCCCATCGATATCATAATCCCGAAGCCATTTCATGTGCCTTTTGACGGTTTCCCTTTTTCCTGAAGAAAACACTTCGATAGGCTTGCCATCCTTGGAAACATATCCGGTGCTCATTCGCTCATTTTTCGGGAACTCCCGCATATCGGGCAACATATCAACCGTTCGGTTTTCGATCTCAGTCGAATGGAAATTGCGTCCCCAATGCCACCAGGTAGCACGTACACTCTCGTCTTCTGGCGCAGCAAACCAGCCCTGATATCCAAACATGGTTTTGCCCTCATAGCCTTTATTATCAACAACTTTATGCTTCAAGTCCTGCGCATTAACGGCAAACAAGGGGAGCAGAGTAATTATAAAAATCAATAGGTATCTCATACAAAAAAAAGGTTGTGGCGTAAAGTTCACCCTATACTATTATAGGTTGTAAAGGGGCCCTCCATTTCAGAAGGACCCCATAGGTTTTTTATCTTGCGATATGGAATATTTGGCTGTAATTCCACTGCCCGTACATACTTGCCGCTACACGGATGTAATAGTCCTTTCCATCCTCGAATTTATTTCCGAAGTCATAGGAAAACTCCCTGTCCAACATGCCACTGTGGGCATTGATAAACTCTGCATTTCCCAATACTTGATTGGAAGTACCAAGGTCCACCGTTTCCCAGGTATTGAACAATACCGCAATACTCTGAAGATCTCCATCAATCCCCTCAGGACGATTGACAACATACTTGATGCCCGTTGCCCCATCCAATTCGACACTGATTCTCATATTGGGCAATACCTCAAAATTATGCTCTGTATCACCGTTAAGGGTAACTTCGATGGTATCTCCCAAGTATTTGAAAGGTCCATTATGTAAAGTAGCCTTATAGGTCCCATTAAAAATCATAGAATTTCGGAAGGCACCTGAACCCACTCCTCCAATATTCAAATCTTGTGGGGAAGTGTTATCAGGGTACTTTTCACTTATCTCAATCAAGCGAACTACTCCAGCTCCCTGACGGCTTGTGATGATCGGTTCACCGGTATCGACATCGATGATTTTACCATAAAATGTTGCATTGGGCTGTGGGAAGTTATCCTCTTTAATACAGGAAGAAAGGACCAAAGCCGCCAATAAAAATATTACTAAATTTCTCATATCCATATTGAATTAATAGCCAGGATTTTGAACCAAAAGTGGATTAACCTGAATCTGATCACCAGGAATCGTATTGTAATAGTGTCGGTCTTGATAGTTTTTCATACCGTCTCTATTTTCGACATTATATACATAGCCGTCATTATCGATATCATAAAAATATCTTAGGCGCTGTGCTTGGAAAGTGTTAAGGTCTGGCACCAAACTTCTCCAGCGTCTCAGGTTCCAGAAATATTTGTTTTCATAAACAAACTCCACCAGCCATTCATTTTTGATCTTGTCAAAATTCAGGGAAGTGTGTGCTGGCATATTCGCACGAGCTCTTACACGATTGATGGACGTCAAGGCCTTGTCATTATTTCCCAGCTGAAAGTTAGCCTCAGCATGGTTCATCAACACCTCAGCAAATCGGATGTCAATCCAGTGGGTCTGAGACCTCCAGTCGGTACAAAGTGCTGCTGGACGCTCAGGATCCATATATTTTCTGGCAAATACACCGGAAAGGTTACGGCGATCAAGGGCATTTCCTGTTCCCAGAATATCTGTTTTCGAATCAACAAACTCTTTTTTATCCATATCAAAATATAGATTAGGATCACTTCCTACAAGCATTCTCAAAGCACCGTTCTCACGATAAGCTACTCCGTCCTGAATGACAATTTTTGTTCCTTTGGCCATTGAGTTGGTGGTGATGAAGGAGGCAAACATCCGAGGGTCCTTTCCATTGTAAATATCCTCTGGTTGTTCATAGACAATCGGATCACCATTATCATCATAGATTTTCAATTCGCCAGAGCTTCCATCGGTATAGCCAAAAGCCTCAACCATTTGCAAAGTCGGCGCCAGGCGTCCTCCATAATTCAATGGCGCATTGATCGGAGCAGGCAGAATCATCAAATCATGAGAGTGTGTGCGTCGGGTGGCGGGGAAGTCATACCCTTTGACGAAAATTGATTCCTGATTGTCAGGGTTTACAAACAAGTCATAAAAAGCCTGTGCAGGATCGGGTCCGGTCATCAAGTCGTATTTCCCACTATTAATCACCATTTCTGAACCCTTGATGCTCAAATTATAAAAACGTTCCGCTTCGTTGATCGGCAGCCCAACCACTCCGTCAAGCTGCACTTGTCCGTGCTGAGCCACCGAGGCAGCAAAAATCATAGAACGGGACATCAGAGCGGCTGCTACATATTTATTGGCACGACCGTAAATACTTTCCTCAGGCATGTGCTCTGCGGCAAACTCCAAATCCTCTGCTATGAGGTTCCAAACCGCCAGCTCTTTGTCGCGAGGTACTAAAAGTTCCTCAATAGGTGAGGTAGGATCCAACAATTCCGTGATCAGTGGCACGCCACCAAACATCTTCACAAGCGTGAAATAGTTATATGCTCGAAGGAACAAAGCCTCCCCCATCAGCGCATCATAGCTACTCTGTAGCTTATCAGGCAATGCGCCCGATTCCAGGATTTTGATCATCTCCGTAATGCGGCGAATATTTGTATAACACAAATTCCAGTTGTTATTAAACTCCCCACCGCCATAGGTGGTACTCCATACCGCCTCTTGCGTCCAGTTGGCCATATATCGGTTTCCGTGACCAGGGAAATTGGTCATGTTGCCTTGGCAAAAATTGAACGACTCAATCGGTAAATCTTTATATAAAGAAATAAAGTAGGCTTCGATGGCATCCGGGCTGCTGAAAACATCCTCAGGACTCATGCTATTAGCTTGCTCACGATCCAAAAAGTCGGAGCAGGAGGTCATCATGACCGATAACGATAATAAAAATATTAAAAAATTTCTCATCTCAATTACAGTTTAATATCTACGCCAAAGTTCATGTTCATGGTAATCGGATAGTTATAGCTATACTTTCTTGAAGTATATTCAGGATCAACAAAATCAAGCCCTCGGGTGAAGGTATGCAGGTTGAAAGCCGTGAAATAAACACGAAGCCCTTTGGTTTTAATCTTCTTCAACAAATGCTGTGGAACGGTGTAACCCAACTCAACATTCTTGATTCTCAAGTAAGAAGCATCTCTCCACCAGAAATCTGAGCTGCGATAGTTTTGGCGTTCACCCATGGCAGGATATTTCCCAGGATTCCATCCACTTTCCGGATCGGTCATATCATTCAGGTGCCATCTATCCCAGAATTCGGTGATCGGAGTAGCAAAGCCCCAATAGAATGGACGACTCAACTGATCATCATACTTCACGCGATACTTGGCCGCACCTTGTAGCAGGACAGAAACATCAAAGTTTTTATAACTCATACCGAGGTTCAATCCGAAATAGATCAATGGTTTACCGCCAGCATTGGCAATTGGCACTACGTCACTTCCGTTGATTACCCCGTCGCCATTCATGTCCACATATCTGAAATCACCAGGAAGGATTGTTCTGTTTCCGGCACCATCCATAATCGCATGGCTGTGGATTTCATCGTGGTTTTGGAACTGACCATCGGTTTTGTATCCCCAAATGATATCATTGTATCGATAGGATTTGGTGTTTCTCCATTCGCCATTTTGATTGCTTGGTGGATTTTCTTCGATATAAGCATGCTTGGTTCGTGTATAACTCATGTTACCACGAATGAAATAACTGAAGTCACGGCCAATGCTGTTTCGGTGCCCCAAAACAATCTCATAACCACTTGTAATATCCCCATTCAGGTTTTCCTGAGGCAAGTTCACTCCTACATATCCGGGTAAGGTTGAATTTCTTAGGGCAGGCAAACCATCTCGCTGACGCTTAAACACATCAAACTCAACATCGATCTTGCCCTGGAAGAAACTCGCTTCAATACCTGCATTGTAAGTGTCGGAGGTGTACCATGTAAAGTTTGGATTGACAGAATTCCGGATACCCAAAGCAGGTTTGAAACCATTACCGAAGTAGTACCCGCCATCAGGATAAATATACCCGATTTCGTGATCGACCAAATTGGATCCTCCATCGTCTCCCATTCTACCCCATGAACCTCTCAGCTTCAGTTTGGAGATAAAACGCACATTGTCTTTCATGAAATTCTCCTCAGCAATATTATAACCTGCCGAAACAGACGGGAAAAGTCCCCATCGACCATCCTCAGGATACAAGGAAGAACCGTCATAACGGAAGCTTGCCTCCAAGAGGTATTTCATTTTATAGTCATAGGTTACCCGACCAATCAGCGACTGCCTTGCCACTTCTTCGACATAACTGCCTACCGTACTTGTTTCCTGAATACCGGCACCTAACTCTGGAATAGCATCCACACCAAATTGAACATAACCGTTGTTGGTTCTAAGTTGCTTGTGGCGTTGCTCTGCTACCCCCAATACGCCGATGGTGTGACCGTTGATTTCCTTATTGTAGTTGGCCATCAACTGCAAAGTCGTGTTGACTTCCTTCCAACGTCCTTCTGACAGGTCTGAAGGGTCATTCAATTTGGCAACCTCATTGTATGCGTCATTGTCCGCATCATAACTATACTGTGAATAGGCTTTACGGAAACGGCGGTCCAAACCATCTTTGGTATCATAACCAGCAACCGCTTTAAGGTTTAAGCCTTCCACAAATGGAACGGCATAGTCAAGATTAAAGGTGGACTGATAAAAACTTTCACTTCTGTCGCGGAAGCCACTCAATTCTGGATCCACATAAGCCAGTGGGTTGTTTCCTCCCTCGTATGGATGTTGCAAATATTTTGGGTTGCCATTGGCGTAAGCCTGATTCGTTGGTGCAATACGCCAGGTGTTACGGAACACCTTCCAAGTGCTTTCTGACTGCCCGTCCTGTGTCGTTTTAATGTAGCCCAGGTTTACGCCAAAAGTAAGGTCTTTGGTTAGTTTGGCATTTACATTCGTACGGAAGTTATATTTGTTAGAGCTTAACGAATTGGTTTTCCATAAGCCGTTTTCGCCAAAAAATCCGAAGGAGGTATAATAAGTAACCTTGTCGTTACCACCAGAAAAGCCAATGTTATGCTGTGTTTGCGTCGATTGGTCTTTCATGATCAACCGCATGAAATCCGTGCTCTGTAACTCACCCGTTCTGTACTTTTCAATCTCTTCTGAGGTAAAACGAGGTTCCCCTTTGTATTCACCAGAACTATATAAGTCATTGTAGTGCAACTCATTGAACATGGTAGAGTACTGATACGCATCAGTCAAACGCGGGAATTGCGTTACCCTGTTGATACCCATTCGGAAAGAGTAATCTACTTCAAAGTCTTTATTCGTTCCTTTTTTGGTGGTTACCAAAACAACCCCATTGGCGGCCTGAACCCCATAAATTGCGGCAGCCGCATCCTTTAGGATAGAGATGTTATCAATCTCATTGGGATTCAATCGTGCAAAAGTTGCCGGATCACGAGGAATTCCATCAATAACGTAAAGAGGTTGTCCAAGACCACGAATATCAATACTTGAATCAAAAACACCAGGCTCACTGGAGAGCTGCTGTACCCGAACACCAGGCAAACGACCCGCAATAGAGTTATTGACATCCGGTACAGAAACCTTGATCAGGTCATCATTATTGATCGCCGAAATGGACCCTGTTACCGACCCTTTTTTCTGCGTACCATAACCGACCACCACAACGTCCTCAAGTGTCATGTAGTCTTCCTCCATGGTTACTGAAACCGAGGTTTGTGATTTCCCCACGGGGATTATGACTGTTTTCATTCCAATGAATGAACACTGAATTTTAATATCTGATCCTGAAACTTCAAGTGCGAAGTCTCCGGAAATATCTGTTACGGTACCGCCAGCGGCTCCAACAACAGATACATTCACGCCAGGGAGTGGCTCCCCTGTGGTATCCACCACATTTCCGGTAATCCGTTGCTGTGCAAGGGCGGAAAAACTAATGAATAGCATGAAAAAAAATAGTACTTTTTTCATAAATAGATCGTTTTGAATTAAAAAATTGTTCCTTAAAAATTGGGAACCATCCTCAGGCTCTTAAAAAAATACATGGTAGGTTAAGCTACATGGATTTAGAGTAGGTTGATGATGGTTTTGGGCAATGTCAAAATACATTGCCATTTATTTGAGTACAACAAAATCCCCTTTGGATATCATTCAGGGCATTTTAATTTTACCCCTTGATCATTTTCATTGCTGATGGTGGTGCATCCTGTGGTTGCGCCCCCCAATTCAGATTGGCTCTATTGCCCATGGTCAGTTCCAAAGTTCCTCCATGCTCAATGGCCGAATGCGGAAACCAAGGCTTGTTCCACGCCTCACCATTGAGTGTAGCCGACTGAATATATTTATTATCTTCCGACAGGTTATTGGCCTTGATGGTGAAAGTTTTCCCATTGCCAAGATGTACTTTGGATTCCTTAAAAAATGGTGTTCCAATATTGTAAGCAGGCATTCCAGGCGTTACCGGATAAAAACCCAGTTGAGAGAAGATGATAAAAGCGGACATTCCACCACCGTCTTCATCACCGGGAATACCCATCAAATCATTCCTAAACCATTGACGCATCAAGGTTTTAACCCTTTTCTGTGTCTTCCATGGCTGTCCTGCATAATTGTACAAATAAGGGATATGCAATGAAGGCTCGTTGGCCATGGAGAACTGCCCCACATTACCCGTATGATCGGGAATCTGAGCGTAAAAGGCGAACTTGCTTTTACCCAAAGGCTCATTAAAGGTCGCCTCAAGGTTGTTGATGAAAGCTGCTCTTCCACCCATCAACTCCATCAGATCTGCTACATTATGTGGCACATCCCAACGATAAACCCAGCCATTGTTTTCTCCATAATAATTTCTCAATCCTTGTCCGCCTGAGAAACGGTAATCGAAAGGTTCAATGAATTGATGTTGATCATCTTTGGGATGGAAGAATCCTGTGGATGCATTGTAAATTTTTCGATAGTCATAAGACCTGTTCAGGAAATACTGGTGATCTTCCTCAATATTCAACAGGCGGGCGATTTCCGAAAGGCACCACTCATCATAAGTTGTTCCGAGCGTAACGGCTACAGGCTGTCGGCTTTCAAAAGGATGCACCAAATCACTGTATTCTTTTTGACCGTGGCGGAGTGCGGGGAAATACCCATTTTTCCAAAAGAAAGCATCCAAGTCGCCCGCAGGCTTTCCTGACCATGGCGCCAGCGTTTTTTCGGTGATCCCTTTCTTACACATGGAGTAGGCCTTTTGCAGATCGAAACCATCCAACCCTTTCACTGCTGCATCTAAAACCGTTGCCACACCGTGATTTGAATTCATTCGGCGGCTATCTCCCATTACCTCAGGGAAGGTAGGCATCCAGGCATTAGGCATTTGTTCTGCCATACGGATAAAAGAATTCAGGATGTTTGTTTCGAGTTGTTTCTCTGTCAGCACACGAAGTGGATGTGTTGCCCGATAGGTGTCCCAAATCCAATCGTCAGTATAAAATGGCTGACCGTTGTCTTGATGAATTTCCCCGTCAAAAGCACTGAAGTATTGTCCATCTTCTGAAATACAAACAGGTCGCTCATAGGTTCTGTAAACCGAAGTATAAAAGATAGTTCGATCGTCTTCCGATGCACCGCTGACCTCAATTTTCCCCAGTGCGTCATTCCATATTTTTCTTCCTTGCGTGGCGATTTCATCAAAAGATTTTCCGTTTTGTTCTCTTTCCAAATTTCGTTTCGCCTGCTCCACACTGATCAATGATACCCCATATCGAACGGTGATTTGTTGTTGATCAGCTCCAAAAACCATCGCAATACTTCCCTTATCGGTTTGGATTTCTTTTTGGGAAGCTATTAGCTTACCTTTTTGAATTACGCCATCACGCAAGGCATTTTGTTCTGATTTGAGATACAAATACACTTTGGTCGTGTTTTCGGTTACCTCATTGTCCACCACCTGATAGCCCGAAATGGCTCCATCAGCGATTTTTAATTGGCCTTTTTTATTATGCACTGTTAATGCAGGTGTTTGGCCTTCTTCAAATGACAATTGATAAATTCCTGACTGATGTGATAAGGAATAATTTACCGCCACCTTCATTTCATCCAAATATACCTGATAACCATAAGGCGTAATTTTCTCTTGGTCGTAACTTAGTCGCCCCACCTCTGCAATCTGCTGTTGCGCTGAATAATTGGATGGACTCAAAGTAAATGCCGAAGCGCCACGGTGAGAAGTGGTGATCACCGGTAGACCTGAAAGTCGATCCGAAGTAAAATCTGCTCGCTCAGGAATTACCCGCAAAAAGCTGTTTGGTAAATGAATGGTTGGAAAAGTAGGCACCAGCAGGTGGCTGATATTTCCGATGTACGGATTGACCCAGTCAACCGGCTGCCGATCCGAAACCGAGGCTACTTTCCCTCCTTGGTTCTGAATTTGGCAACCTCCTATAAAAAGGAAAGCTAAAGACAAAAAATATGAATAAATACCCCTCATACTATTTTCAAAAGTGAGTGAAATAAAAAATTATTTGATTCAAATATAGCCCCCACTCCTTAGCCCAATATTAACCGCCCTATAAACAACTTAACGAGTGGTTACCCGATCATTAATTGGCCATTTTCAAGCCCAAAATGACCTTTTTAGGGTCATTTATTTTTCATCTGAATTATCAACAGGCGATCGATAAATAATTTAATCGGCAAAGAACAAGCAATCGCAAACACCTGATAAAGAATTATTTAAGCGATTAAACAAAACATAATTAATCATTAACACCCTCTATCGACTTCTTATCTGTGAATTTTGGCTACAAAAATATATTATCCCTGTTATCGATTTAAATCTTAAAAAAATAGCTGCCTCCGATCATTGAAGCAGCTATTATAATCTTGTTAGTTATCTTGCTATGCAATAAAACTTTCTTTCAAGACTTCCTTAAAAGTCAGGTCGAAATCCTCATCGAACAGTGTCTTGTATTCTTCAATGAATTTATCATAAGTCGAGCGAGCAGAACTGTGATGTCCCATTTCTACCAGATGCTGGCACTTCAACGACATGGCCTGCTCATTGACGGTATCAAGTTTTAGGATGGCTGAACAGATATCTACAATCGTATGCTTGGCGAGCGTCGAACTATTTTTGTTTAGCTGTGCAGAAAAATAATCAAGGGATTTTGCACTTACCTGTGACTTGAGCTTATCGTACCAGTCATTGGAATTCAATGAGCGAATATTGGTTAAGCCCTCAGCGATAGCCCGCAACTTGATTAAATTCTGATCCGTAAGCTGTGGCTCCTTGATCAAATGGCAAAACTTCACATAATCCACATACGCTACCGATTCATCAACCTTCAATTTCAGATATCCTGAATTATTGACAATCTCCATCCCTCCAACGAGTTTCAACAGCTCCTTTAACTTGGAAATATTTACGTTCTTATTGTTTTTCGCATCTTTACTGGATTTGTCACTCCAGAAATACTCAATCAGGTATTCAGAGGAAATCCCATTTTTTTCATTAACCGAATTCATCACCAGAATAATGAACAACTCCTGCCTCAAACCGGAGAACTTTTTTGAAATGCTGTTTCCGTCTTTATCGTAAGCGGAAAAACCACTCAAAATTTTGATATACGACCGGTCGGGCCCTTGATTTTTTATGACTGCTGCCGGTTCAGCAATTGTTTTGCTTTCTGTCGGCTTAATTTCTTCCGGTGTGTGCGCCACTGATTTAGGCGCTTGGTGCTTTCGATAAAAACCATAGCCACCGGCTGCCAATATCAATGACAAAAAGCCTACTGCGAGTATCCACCATTGATTATTTTCTGCAATATCCGGTTCATTTTCAGGGACAAAAATAGGTAGGCTGATACTGTATATATTCAGGCTTGTTTCTTTGTCAGAGCAAAAAGTTGTTACCGCATACAGCTTGTCGAGTTTATCATTATAGTATAAATCGGCAAATGACCTGATATCATGAAACTTATAGGGAATACCATCCGCCAAGGCATATAGGCTATCGGTGGAAATGCTTCCTTTGAATAACTGCAATTTGCCCTGAAACTGATTCTTTTTGAAGAGCAAAGCATAAAAATGATCCTTACCAACAACTAACTGATTTGAACTCGCAAAATACCCATGTGATCTTGCAGTATCATAAGTATGCAACACCTTGAAGGTTCTGTGAGGTAAATCATACTCCATTAATTGATTGAAATAGTGCGGGCTGTATTTTTGCTCCCCATATTCATTACCATAACCGCCAAGAATATACCCCTTGGTTTTTTCTTGGTTCAGACCAAACCCCGCCAAATATCTTGGAAAAGCCTCTGTATTTTTATCCCTTGTCCTTTCCTTGAAATTTGATATAGATTTTCGGAACATATGGTGCCCATAGCCAAACAGGGTATAAATACTTGAATCATTTGGACTGATGTATCGGCTATGATGCAGGTAATCCGTTTGATCAGGCATTTTAAAATCAAACTCATTCTCCCATTTTTTCTCTTTCATCGAGAAGGCATATTGACGCAAATGATCAACAGAATAGGCCACTATTTCATGTCGGTACTCATCATAAATAAAGTTTTGGTGTCCACGCTCCAATGCTACGGGCTTGTCGTAGAATACCTGCTTTGCCTCTTCGGGCTTTTCAGGATCAATTATCAATAACTGATCTGAACCCACAAAATAAATCTTTTGCTGCTCATGATTATACACCACCTCCGCATAACCATTGAGCTTGTGCGTACTCAACGGTTTCCAAAAAGTGAAGTCTTTTCTAATCCATTTTGGATTTTTTAGTGATGCTGTGTATTCTCCATTAGTATCATTAACCCGTTGCCCCTCAACCTGATCCAGCTTCCAATCGGCCACAGGCTCATTATCCAGCTGAAATTCTACATGCCGGATTTTCATATTGATTGCATCACGGGTTGCTATCCCCTTCTGATCGTTTACCCCAAAATAAAATTTTAAGTGGTCGGCAGGGGAAAAATAATTGTATTGTAACTGATTGGATACACCCTCGACCGAAAGTTGATATTGATTTTTTTCAAGGTTGGCTTTGATCTGAACCTGTTGCCAGTTGGAGAGCGCACGTCGATTTACCCGAATAGCAAGCTCTCCTTTTTTATTACTGCCAAGCAACAAACTGATTTTCACATAGGTGTCATCCGCTACCTGATAAATCAAATCCATTTTTTTTCCTTGAGCAGTTACCGCTCGGAAAATGTACCCAAACTCATTGTACTGATCATCGATGGTGGACATGTTAAAATTAATCTGAAAACCATCTCCCAATTCAGGGGCTTGGTTCACAAAAAACTGACACATGGTCCGCTCAGTAATCGGGTACTCCTGCCCATAAATACGCAATCCATATTTAGCAAATGAACTGTTCAGGGCAAAACATAACAAGATCGTAAAGTAGTATTTTATCATATAAAAAAATTATGTTTCCCCATTTAGAGGGCTGTTCCTGTTCAAAAATATAATAAAACAATATAAACATATTATCATTTTATGTAAAATTTTATACTGTCCATTTTATTTTTCAAGCAGATCCTTTGGCCCGTAGAGGGTTTCAGGATAAATTATTTAAAAGACAAAAGGCATTTTTTGATAAACAGAAATCGTTTTCAAAAAATGCCTTAAATTTTTAGCAGTCATTATGCAGGGAAAGATTATCTACTTCAGTACAATTTTACTGATTTGTGGCTTTGAGCCCTCGTGCAGATGAATCAAATAAACCCCTGAAGGCAAATGACCTATATTAACTTTCTCAGCGGTATTTTGTAAGCTGCCTTCCATCACCATTCTGCCAATAATGGAATAAATGCGGAAGGTCTGACCCACTTTTTCCTGCGGAATATTAATACTGAAAATGCCATCCGTTGGGTTTGGAGCAACCACCAGCTGCTTGCCTTTATCGGCAAATAATGGATCTTCAGGCGATGTGCCATTCTCCTCAGTCGCTATCCTTGTCAAAGCCTGATCCCCTTCACCGGAAACATCCACTATCAACGATCGATCTTCATCTCCACTTTCTCCCGTTGTAAGGATTCTTCCTAAAGTGACCAACTGATTGATGGCCTCCTTATAGTCTCCTTTGATATAGACTACCCCTTCGGTAATGTTCCATACGGAGCCTTCGGGTAAGGATTTTTCTGCATCAAAAACATTTAAGTTCAATTCTCCATCGGTGATGTAGGTGGTACTTGTCCCTGCGGTACCCTCCTCAAAAGCCGTCGCATACATGTGGTTTACATTGACGATCCCTCCATTGATATGAACCATAGAATGACCTTGCCAGCCGTTCCAAAAATGGCTGCCAAAATTCAGTTCTCCACCTTCCTCAATAATCAAACTCGAAGTGTAATTATTCGACCATGCACAACCCGACCAAGTATCACCTGTTGTCAGGCTACCACCATCCTTTATAATCAGTTGCGCACTTTGGGCTCCTTCACCGCCATCGCCCAAGACAAACTGTTGAACACCCACTCGCTGATCGATAAAACATGCAATTGCATCTTTCTGATCAAACTTGGCGATCATTTTTGGTGTTGGTACGCCCGCAGTCCAGTTTTCGGCAACACTCCAAGAGGCCTCCGTAGCTTCGGAATTATCTTCATTGGCGGCAGGGTTCCATACCGTAACCGTTGGTGTTGGCGGTGTTTGTTCCTCTACTGCCGAAATTCGGGTAATAGGATCACCCTCCGTGCCGATAATCTCCACCTTCAGGCTTAGTTCAGCAGTACCATCCTCCCCCGTAGTGATGATTCTACCCTGAAATTCAAGGTATTCTATGGAGGCTTTATGATCTCCCTTAATATAAATTTTTGCTCCCGTAATATTCCATACTGAGCCATCAGGCAGTGAATTTTCCGGATGGAACTCATTCAAATTCATTTCACCGCTTTCAAGGTAGATAGTGCTTGTTCCATTGGTGCCTTCCTCAAAAGCTGTTCCGAGCATATTGTTCACATTGATCACTCCTCCGTTCAAATAAACCGTCGAATGCCCTTGCCAGCCATTCCAGAAATGCTGACCGAAGCTGATCGTTCCGCCCGTTTCAACCACTAATTCGGTATCCCAATTATCTGCCCAGGCCGCACCCGACCAGGCATCATTGGCAGTGGACAAAAATCCATTATCCTTGATGATCAACTTGGCGGTTTGATCTCCTTCATTGCCATCTCCCAATATCAACTGCTTAATGCTTACCGAACTGTCGATGAAACAATCAATGGCATCTGCCTGAGTGAATTTTACCACCGTAATCTCGCCAGGCAATCCGTTGGTCCAGTTGGCGGCAACTGACCACGCAGCCTCGGTTGCATCCGTATTGGCAGGGTTAGCCTGTGGGGCCCAAACGGTCTCCGCAGGTACGACCGGAGGCTGTACCTCGTTTTCAGTCGAACTAACCACCGTCTTTAGCGTTTCGCCCTCACCTTCAAGTTCTACCTGAAGCAGACGATCTTCTGAACCACTTTCCCCCGTGGTAACGATTCTGCCAAGACTTGCCAAATTTAAAATATTGTCCTGTTGATCTCCTTTGATACTAACCGTACCCGAAGTGATGTTCCATACAGATCCCTCTGGAATCGTTTTCTCTGGATGAAATTCATTCAGGTTCAACTCCCCTGCGGCAACCAGTATTGTGCTACTGCCATGGGTACCGTCCTCAAAAGCTGTTCCGAGCATATTGTTCACATTGATCACTCCACCGTTGAGATAAACCGACGAATGTCCTTGCCAGCCATTCCAGAAATGGTTTCCAAAATCAATAATACCGCCTTGCTCAACGACCAGTTCCGTTTCGTAAGCAGCAGTCCATGCCGTACCTGACCATTCGTTACCTGTAATCAAATGCCCTCCATTTTTAACCACCAAGCGGGCAGTTTCCCCAGTTCCGCCATCTCCGAGGACAAACTTTTTTACATTGACCGTCTGATCAATAAAACAAGGGATGGCATCTTTTACATTAAAAATAGCACCTCCATCTGCGGTCGGAACTCCAGCCGTCCAGTTGGCGGCATCATGCCAGGAGGATTCTGATAGTCCGTCATTATTCGGGTTTGCAGCAGGATTCCAAACCGTATTTTGCGCTGTTACAGGCCGTACCGTCAATAATAGCAGTACGGCTGTAAACCATAAAAATAGCTTCTTTTTCATAAGGTAGTTGGTCATTTAAAAAATCCACGGAAAAATACACCGATAGCTTAACCGTCACTTAACAGCCTATTAACAGGGTGTCAGATGTTATTAATAATCAATCATTTGAGTTAAAAAAAAGCCAAAGAATAGCCATACTATCAACTACCCCTCAGCTTTTCATTAATCAACTAACTTATAGATCTTCAGTGGAAATGCGAATATTTGGTTAGTTATTCTTTAATAATTTTATGCGTTACGATTTGCCCATTAACACTGACAGCCACCAGGTAAATGCCCGCAGGCTGACTGCCCAGGTTTACTTTTTGACTTCCGCCAACAATGGCACCCTGCATCAGTTTTCTGCCAGAAATGGTGTACACGGTATAATCTGCCGATGCTCCTTTATCCTTCAGACTAAGTTCAATCACACCCTGAGTTGGGTTAGGAGCGACTGTAAACTTAGCAGAGGCATTTTCTGAAGAAAGCGGATCTTCTGGATTCTCTGGTTCCTCTGGGTTTTCCGGCTCCTCAGGATCCGTTCCATCGCCCACGGCAGTAATGGTGGTCAGGTAGCTTCCTTCCTCTCCCGTTACTTCAATATTCAATGTTCTTACCTCATCGCCACTTTCTCCCGTCGTGATGATGCGTCCAAGGTTCGCCATATTATTGATGTTATCTCGATGGTCACCTTTAATATAAATGGTGCCACCAGTCAGGTTCCACAGAGATCCCTCAGGAATCGATTGTGTCGGATGAAATTCACTAAGGTTCAGGTATCCTTTCTCAATAAAAATAGTCCCGCTACCCACCGTTCCAGGCTCAAAAGCAGAACCATACATGTTATTAACGTTGATATCACCTCCCTTTAAATATACAACTGAAGTACCGTTCCAACCATTCCAGAAGTGCTGTCCAAAGTTTACAGTGCCTCCTTCTTCGACAATCAATTCCGTGTACCAGTCATTCGTCCATGCAGCACCGGACCACTCTCCTCCTGTACTTAAAGACCCTCCGCTTTTGATCACCAAACGAGCTGTATCCGCCTCATCTCCTCCGTCACCCAGGACAAATTTGAAAATATTGATGTTGGAATCCACATAACAAGTGATTGCGTCCTTGACATTAAACTGGACGATACCATCAGTTGTTGGCAGACCTTCCGTCCAATTGGCCTCTACCGTCCAAGCGGCTTCAGTAGCGTCGGCATTATCCGGATTAGCGGCAGGATTCCAAACCGTAGTTGGTCTATCTTGAGCATTGGTAATTCCAAAACAAAAAATAAAAATAATGCTAAATAGTAAAAATGATTTCGTCTTCATAAAAATCAGTTTTGGTTAAAAATAATTACTGCCTCGAAGATAACGCCCCTTCTTAATCACCACTTAACCCGTGCTTAAATCGCTACTTGAAGAATAATTAAGGCTTAAAACTGCCTAATATCAGCTCCTTTAGCCCAATCTCATTAAAATTATTAATAGATGTTTTTTTAATACATTTTACAAACACATAACGGTTGCCCTCGACAATACCCTACACCAATCCCGACAGGAAACATACTATCCTGTGATTATTACAATTAACCATCGATTATTTTTCACTTAAGACTACCCGCTATTTTAGTGTTATGTAAAACCTAAACGTTCGTGATGAAGAATTTTTTTAAACTGATTTATCAGCCTCTTTTTTTAAAATGGTCATGTCTTGGTATTTTCTGTGCATTAATCCTGTTCAGCAGTTTCGATCGCAAACCGGCACCCGTTCAAAACAGTGCCTATATCGATCCGCAGATAGGAAATGTAGCGCCATTTTTAGTGCCTACCTTCCCGACCATGCACCAACCCAATCAATTGGTACGCATGTTCCCTGTTCGGAAAGATTATCTGTCAGACGAAATAGAGGCCTTTCCGATGTTGGTGTATGCCCACCGTCGTCCGGGCATGATGCGGATTAAAGCAGGGGCTTCCGGCTTTGATCAATTGAAGCAACAGTCCATGATCGTTGACCATGATCTTGAGACGTACCAGCCGTGGCTGTATGAAGGATACTTAATTGAAGACGACATCAAAATTTCCTTTACCCCCGGCAAAAAATGTGGTATCTATAAAATAGACTTTCAGGAAAATACCAACAGAAATCTGATCATTCAAGGCAAGAGATCTTTAAGTTTCAGACAATTATCCCCAAATAGTTACGCCCTCTCCGAGACAATAATTAATCGGGATCGCGGACCAGATCCCCGCGTATTGAAATTGAGGGTTTATGCCCACCTGGAGTTTGTTGATGCTAATCAGCAACCGATCCATTTAAAGGTTGAAGAGCACAAAGATTGGTTGGCGATATCATCCCCTAAAGAAGAAGAGCTTTACCTAAAATACGCCGTTTCCTACATCAGTCCGAAACAGGCCAAACGTAATTTTAAAGAAATAAAAAACAAGGATTTTCAATCGGTATGCCAACAGGCTAAAACAGCTTGGGATGAAAAAATGAATCAAATTCAGGTGAAAGGAGGGACTGAAGCTCAAAAAAGGACTTTCTTCACTTCCCTCTACCGAACTTATGAACGAATGGTGGATATTACCGAAGAAGGGCAATATTATGACATATACCAACAGACCGTTCGACAAACTGACCAACCGATGTATGCCGACGACTGGGTGTGGGATTCCTACCGAAGCCATCATCCTTTACGCACAATCCTAAATCCAGAACAGGAAGGAGACATGGTCAGTTCATTTATCCGAATGTACCAGAGCAGTGGATGGATGCCCACCTTCATGCAGGCCTTTGGGAATACGATGTGCATGAATTCCTACCACAGTTCAGCCATTGTTTTGGATGCTTTTAATAAAGGTATCCGAAATTTTGATGCCGATAAAGCCTATCAGGGAATCTCACACACATTGAACACAAGAACTTTCATTCCATGGCGTCAGGGTAATCCAAGAACATTTTTGGATGACTTCTTTCACCAACAGGGATATTTCCCTTCCTTGGCTTTGGGCGAAAAGGAAAATATGCCCGATCAGGTGGTGGATGATTTTGAGAAAAGACAGCCCGTACCGGTTACCCTTGGCGTGAGTTATGATTTCTGGGCTTTGGGTAAACTTGGTGAAGCACTCTCAAAGGAAGATCATCAAAGATACCTTGAATTCAGCAAAAATTATCAAAAGCTTTGGCATCCTGAACACCGGCTATTTATGCCCAAGGATATCAATGGAAACTGGGTCGCGATTGACCCTAAGCTTGATGGTGGACTAGGCTATCGGGACTATTATGATGAAAACAATGGATGGACTTATGCCTGGGACGTACAGCATGATATTGAGGGGCTAAGGGCGTTATTGGGAGGGAAAATTGCGGCAGAAAAACGGCTTGACCAACTGTTTCGTGAACCATTGGGAAAACGGAAAAATCAGTTTTATGTCGATGGCTCCAATTCGACCGGAATGGTGGGACAATTCTCGATGGGCAACGAACCATCTTTTCATATCCCCTATTTGTACAACCACTTTGGGGCACCATGGAAAACACAGCAAAAAACAAGGTTCTTACTTGACACATGGTTCAAGGACAACATCTTCGGTATTCCTGGAGATGAAGACGGTGGCGCCATGACGTCCTTTGTTGTCTTTTCATCCTTGGGCCTGTACCCTGTTACTCCCGGTATTCCAGTCTATGATATCAGCAGTCCTATTTTTGAGGAAGCGAGCATTCAATTAACCAATGGTAATACCTTTACCATCAAAGCCCCAAAGGCAAGCAAGAGAAACAAATACATTCAGTCAGCCAAGCTGAACGGTAAAGTCCTGAACAAGCCACAAATCAAACATGAAACCATCATGAAAGGAGGTATCCTCGAGTTGAAGCTGGACAGTCTTCCGAATAAATCTTGGGGAGCGGAGTATCTATAACATCCCAATTAAGATAATGAGGATTCGTTAATCAGGCGCATCCTCATTTTTCGCTTGTTACATTAGCTTGAAAAAAAATCCCTGCTATGTGTTCCTGACAAGAAAAACAATAGCAGGGATTTTTCAGAAGCGGATTTTTGCTAATTGTTACCGCTCTTAATCGATTTTCAACTCCTCCGGCTTAAACCAATCCAAATTCCGCTCTTCTTCATTAAAGTGCATCCCGATCAGCACAATCTTCCGACCATCATTCAAATACGGTTCGTAATATTTTTTCTTATGAATCTGATCCAATGCCTCGCCTCTTTCATCACCATATCTATCCGACCTGTTGAATTAGTTTCTTCTGTTCTGCATCAAACCAAAGATGTCAATTCATATTTCTGCTCAAAAATCCGCCTGATTTCATTTGCATCTTCCTCATGAAAATATTGCAATAAAATGGGTGTCAATATGAACGGTATATCCAGAAGGCATTCACATCATGCCCAGGCCCACGGTAATCAAATTGCTGATCGCCATTTGTTCCAAGGTGGCTCTTCATCAAAAGACTGGTGAAATAGCCCATTTCATTGAGGTAGGACGGCAAAAGTTTGACCGCCTCGGGTAGTGGTGCGTGTAAATCTTCTGTACCGATGGTGTGGGCAAACTTCCCTGAAAGCAAACTTGTACGGGACGGGCTACATTGTGCCGTTGTCAAAAAAGCCTTCTTCATTAGGATTCCATCTGCCGCCATCTGATCAAGGTTTGGCGTCTTGATGTGGGGATTGCCATAAGCACCCAAATCCATCCCTGCGTCATCAGCAATAAAAACAATGATGTTGGGCAACTTACGGTTTTTAGCCGTAAGTGTCCCACACATAATAAGTAAGCTGAGGCTTATAAATATTTTATTCAACAGATTATTGATCATGATCTAATTATTTTTTTGCTGAAGAGGAAGACTTCAACATATACCATGCTGCACCTTTGTTCCCATCGATATTCTGATTTCCTACTTTAAATTGATGGTTTTCCCGCAGGTTCATATGAATGTTGGATACCGTCTGATCAGCTAATTTAATTTCATAATATCCTTGTTCCTTCAGGTAATTTAGCTGACAGTTATAAGCCTCCAAATTGCCCTGTCTATTTTCAAAAACATAGGCTTTATCCAAAGCGATTTCAGCCAGACATTTAAAGTGTTCATGTACATCGTTATCATTGGAATTACCAAAAAACCAGTCACTGACCATGTTCACATAGCCCTCGCCCATGGTGTAGGTATCATGTGAATAATCAAAGGCATTATAGTGTTGACCTGGTACATTCAAAGGATTTGCCCCTTCGATATTTCTGTTCATCTGGGTAACTTTTACATAAGGGTTCACCATGAAGCCCCAGTGTAGTTTACCTTCAAGATCGATGCTCTGCACACCCGAATTTAGACCATTGAAAGTATTTTGCAGATACTTGTGTTCGCCTGTCAGCAAATAAGCATAATATTGTGCATAGGTTGTCCATGCCGACCAACCGTGTGGGCTATTGATGAAATTATTGGCCATCAGCACATCATATTGTGCTTCCCAAAAGCGCATCGATCCCATTCGCATACGTGCATCAGGGATCATCAACTGCTCAAGGCATCGGTGCTGATCAAGCAGATCGAGGGCTGCCATTTTGTACCTTTCCCGTTTTTTTCCTTCGGGAAACATCAAGGCAAATTGTCCCAGCTGCGCAGCCGAACAGGAAATCATGCCATCCTCGAAGGTTTGCTCACCTTCGGTTTGAATATTGGCACCATTGGCCGCTAATTCATCCATCGACCGAGTTACCGACTTGAAAATCCTTTTGTAATCTGCGGCATAAGCTGCTCTGCCATCCAACACTTCGAGCAGTTCCATCAAACTTTTGGCAATATAGATGACACTGGTGTAGTGGGTCGATCGTGCTCGGTAAGCACCATCTTTGGATTGACTTGCCAAAAGAAATTCTGCATATTTCACCGCCGCATCGAGGTCTTTCGGATCATTGTACAATTGATATCGGTCGACCAAGACTCCGATGATCGTGCTAACATTCTGAATACGGAAGCCGTGTTTTTTAGGCTCAAACTTCAGTGTATCGAAAATGATCGGGTAAATAGCATGAAATTGCTCATCCGCTTTTTGTACTGAAGGATGATTTGGGAAATGCTTCCCCCCGGCATAAGTGGAATAAAACCCATACCAACTTTCGCAATGGGTCATGGATGCTTTTTGCGGATAATCCAAAACGGCAGTCATTGCCTGTTGCATGTACCAACTGTATGGCTTGCGGACATAATACAAAGCCTCCGTTGTTTTTCCGACCTCATTTTTAGCAATAATATGATATGCTCCGGCCTGATCAGTCTCTGCAAAGCTGAATTGTCCCTGCCCTTTCAACTCGGTTGTATTTTCCGAAGGGTCAATGATATTCACCTGCGAACACGCTCCTTTCACCTCGAAATTTATGGCTGATGTAGCAATCCCAGCCGTGATAGGTAAATTAATAACAGGCGCTTCGGTCAGTTCCTGTACATTATGCTGAAGATCATTTAGTGATTTTACCTCATCAAGATAAATGCGGAATACCTGCTCTTGCCCTGCTTCGATTTGGTACAGATGCTGAGGGTGACGGCTTGGCAATGGCAAAGCATTGATCAAATCAAGGTTAATTGACGCAATGCGGTGCCCGAAAAACCAGTACGGTGGCTGCCCCCACTTTTTGGTATATTCATGACTCCATGAGGCGATAGGATCAGGGCTATTGATACTCAATATTTTGCCTTCTGGCGACATCAAATATCCCCAAAAGTGTGTTTTCTCCGCTCTCAAAAGCGTTGGAAAAGTCTTCTTGTTCCAATAAGGAAAATGATCCATATAGGTGTCCACGCCCATTCTCAGTCCTGCCGTTGTTGGCTGAAAGGCCGTCGGTCGATTAGACTTGATACGTGCCGTGATCATTGGTCTGCCTTTATGCTCCGAAAATGAAATGCCGAAATCAACGTAATCGTAAGACGTTACCCATTCACCATCAGCGTACTTGGGTTGTGGCATCTCAACTTCCTTACCATTTATTTTCAGATACCAAGACGGTCCCATAAACTCCTTATGGTTGAAAGTGAATTCATGTCCTGAATCATGGAAAGTCAATTTTTTTATATAACCATCAGGATGAATATCCATTGCCCATCTATTGGTCTTGACCTTTCTCCCCTCTTGTTGGGCAAATATTTGTGTTGATGTAACACATAAAAAAATCAGAAAAAATATATTCCTTATCATCGTATTAAAAACAAAGTAATTGAACCTGTCGATCAAAAAAACCACACCTCCGAAAAGGTGTGGTCGTGGTTGATCATTGTGCTTTCACACAAGCATCATATCCCCCAATATGATGCTCCCATCCCAAATAAACTATCTATCTTATGCGTATTCTTTTTCAGTTTTTGACGCTCAGCATCTTGCAGTTTTTGTTGCTCTTCGGCTGATAATTTCTCGAAAGCGCTTGGATCAATTCCACCTGACTCGATACCTTTGGTGCTGTAATAAGGTGTGTTGATATAAACCTCTTCTTTGCCCAAAACGCGCATGTCATTGTGTGATTTCAGGTAATCTACCAATTCGGTATTAAGGTTTTCAAACTGCTTTTGATAAGCCGCTTCAGCCGCTAAGTTTTTCAACTGGAAGGGATCTTCTTTCACATTATACAATTCATACTCTGAACGTAAACCGAAACTCAGATCAAAGAAGTGACTTTGTCCCTGACGGTTTTTGTAAGACATCAAAATGTCTTTTGATAGCCCATTATCCACATCCCCGAAAGCATAATTATTGAAAGAAACGCTTCCGTCCTCAATACCTGCAGGCAAGCGCTGTGGTTCCATGTTCCAAATCAGTAACATATCTCCTTTGCGGATCGCACGGCTTGGGTAGGTTTTGCCATCGGCATAACTCCACGCATGGCGCTCACGGTAGGTAATGATCGAACGGCTTTTAGCCGCTACCTGATTGGTTGCTTTTTCAAAGTAAGGCATCAACGTTTTACCGGTCATTTCTTTTGGGATTTCCAATCCTGCTGCTTGCATTACGGTCGGTGCCACATCAATTTGACTGATTAAATCGGAGATACTCTTTCCAGGAATAATTTTATTTTTCCAAACAGCGATAAAAGGCATGTGTGTACCTGCTTCATACAAATTCGACTTCGCTCTTGGGAAAGGCATACCGTTGTCTGCCGTAACGATGATCAAGGTATTATCATATTCTCCAATCTCTTTCAGGTGGTTGACAATCTTCCCAATTTGGGTATCAAACCACTGAATTTCGAACAGGTAATCCAATACATCTGAGCGCATACCCTCATCCTGAGGATAGAAGTCTGGAAGCTTCACTTTCGAGGTCTGCATCCCTGCTTTTTCGCCAATACCACGCACGTAACCACGGTGTGGTTCTTTGGATCCATACCAGAAACAGAAAGGCTGATCTTCCTGCTTGCCTTTAAGGAAAGTTTTGAAGTTGGCGATATAATCGATATCACAAATTGACCCTTCATTACCCAACTCTACGAAAGGCAAAAATTTCGAATCGTTAAACTCTTCACCTGCCGGATTATGCTTACGGTTGGTAGCATGCAGTTTGCCAGGCGCCCAACCTTTTCCTGTGAAGCCTACTTTGTAGCCTGCTTCTTCAAGGTAGTCGGTGTAGGTCTTGAATTTATCGGGCAAGAAACCCCACAAAACAGCGCCTTGCTCCAATTCGAAGCCATTTCTACCGGTCAGAAATGCAGCACGGGAGGCCGTACAGGAAGGGGTAGAACAATAGGCATTTTCGAATACCATCCCCTCTTTGGCGAGTGCATCAATGTTAGGCGTACTCACGGCTTCATTGCCCATGAAACTCATATCTATCCATGACATATCATCACTGATGGCAATTAGAATATTAGGTTTCTTTGTTGCTTTTGCTTCCTCATTCGTGTTACTGACCCTGTTACAAGCCAGCCAACCAAAAAATGAAACTGCGATAATAAAATATCTGCTCTTGTTCATCATATCTAAAAAATTATTGTTCTGCAATCAATTCATTTGAGGTTGATGGACTGATTACAGCCACGAAACCTCCGCCTTTTACCATCTTAATTTTCAACAGGTCCGGCAACTTGTCCAACTTGATTTCCTGACAGTCGGTCGGTTGATCTTCTGAAGTGGAAGCATCTTCCCAAAGGCTGATTTTATAATCATCACCTTTCGTCAAAAAGTCTAATTTAAGCTCAACTTCTTTCGCTTCATTTCCAACCATTCCGCCAATGTACCAATCTTTTCCTGAGCGCCTTGCCAATACAATCGACTCTCCTATTTTACCAGACAAAAACTTGGTTTCGTCCCAAGTGGCAGGTACCTGCGCAATGAAGTCTAATCCCTTCTGATTTTCAAACGCTTTGGGTCCATCTGCTACGGTTTGGAAAGGACTCTCAAAAACCACAAACATTGCCAATTGATGAGCTCGTGTACCCAAAACCAATGGCGCATGGAAACGAGCTTCGAAATCTTCTTCTTTCACCTGGCGGAAACCTCCTGGCGTGTAATCCATCGGACCGATGATCTGACGAATATAGGGTGCGGTAACGGCATGCTCAGGCCCCGCCTGCTCATCCCATTTGTAATATTCCAATCCCAGAACGGCCTCACGGGTAACCAGGTTCGGATAAGTACGACGAATACCCGTTGGTTTGTAGCAACCGTGCAAGTTCACCATCAATTCGTTATCTGCTGCGGACTGCAAAATCTCATGATAGAAGTCCACCATCTCAGCATCATCACGCTTCATGAAATCCATCTTGATACCCTTGATGCCCCATTTTTTATACAAAGGCAAAGCTTCCTTGTACTGCTTGCTCATGTTTTTCCAGTTCACCCAAAGGTGTATGCCCACGCCTCGATCGGTGGCGTATTGCACCAATTCAGGCATATTTAGGGAATCTGTGGTTTGCAGAATTGATAAAGTGGTATCCATTTCATCGCCGTACCAAAAGGAATCGATCAGCATGTACTCCAGCTTATTCTTAGCAGCAAAATCAATATAGGCTTTCATGGTATGCTGATTTTTACCAGGATTTTCAACATCCACTTCGTAATCATTCCACCAGTCCCAAGCGCCTTTTCCTGCCTGAATCCAATCGGTATTTTCAATGACCGATGGTTCACATAAGTTGGTGATCAGGTCGCTGTTGATGAATCCAGAAAAATCGTCGGCAATCATCACCACGCGCCATGGCGTAGTGATCTGCTTTGTGTTTTTCAACAGAACGCCTGTATTCGGAAGCGGGGTATTGATGCTTGAGAAACCATTGGCTTCAGGTTTCAGATACCAATGCGGGTAAGATTTGACATTCGCTTCGGTGATGATTCCCACATGATTTTTGGTTTCAAAAGCCAGTGGCGTATGCACAAAACTGCTATCCGTGAAGTCCGACAACTGTTTGTGTTGAAATTTAAATTCATAAGAATGGGTAAAAGGATGCTCCATTACACCACGATCGCTTCCTGCCCACAATTTTAAATCTTCGGTCGGCAGTTCAATGGTCGTTGTTTCTTCCATCAAATCGACCGCCTGAGAAAATTGAGCATTCAAGCGAAATGCTACACCTTCAGGGTAAGCACGAAGGTAGATTTCAGTCTGCTGATTTTGTTCGTTTTCAACCGTCAAAACCCCTTCTACACAATGATTCAGTGCTTCTTGATGTTTACCCACAACCAGTGGGTAGCTTTCATTGATTTCATGTTTTTGGAAATCAACAATATTACCTGCCACAACCTGTCCATTGGAAGTTTTTAGCCCAAGCGCCGATGGAAATACTACCGTATCCTTTTGTGCCAACACATAATATTTGATGGCATCGTCCTGCTTTATCACGCCTATCGACAATTGGTCGTCTGGACTATTGACTTGATATTGTTGTTCACCACAGGCGCTCAATCCGATGGCGCAGGCAGTTATTAAAGATAAAAAAATGCTTTTCATTACAGGTTGATATTTTTTAAGTCAATTATATTTTCTCCTGGTTTAATTTTTTGCGTTGCCTCATAAGTCGGGAATTTCACCTCGCCAAAATGGTGGCTGATGATTTTCCCATAAAGGCGGTTATTTTCAAAAACAAAACCCTTACATAAGATCGGTACATCACTCAGAAGAAAATCCCGATTATTGATCTGAATGTTCAGATGCCCTTTCGATTGGTTCAGGTTAAAGGATTTACCCGAAACCAAAAGATCTTCAATGGCAAAATCACCTTTATCCAAATTACCAAAACGATAGCCTTCTTCTGTTTTGACCACCTTGTTTTCCAACCACATAAAGTTGAACAAACTCGCCCAGCTCTGGAACTTTTGTCCATCACCCCAACCGCTGCGGCAATCGTAATTCTCCTGACTGGTCTGCTTCTCCTTGAGATTGCGCATGTACATCGCCATGCTTTTTTCAGCAAAAACTGTTGCCAATGAATCGTATCCATATTTTACCAATCCATCAAAAATAAGGTAGTTGGTCGGTGGCCAGATCGACCCTCTCCAGTATTGCTGATCAGGGAAACGTGGATCATTTTTGCTAACCGTCGGCAAAATATACTCCCCCCAAAACAAATCGGGATTCATTAAATCCTTGACGATTGCATCGGCTTGCTGTTGAGATGCGACCCCAGAAAACAGTGGATAAAAATGCTCTGGTCCATAGGTCTGACTCCATTGACCATCCCAATAGCGGTCTTTATAGCGTTGATCTTGCTGATCCCAAAGTTGTGCATTGATCAAATGGGTCAATCGTTGTTTTTCCGATTCAAAACCTAAAGAATCGGCCAAACCAATGACTTTGGCAATCTTGGCCATATGGTCATTCATGCTCACCATCTGACAGTTCAGGTCAATGGCATTCATGTTCATTGTCCACGTCTGATGCGAATAACTCGCCGAATCAAATCGCGGGCTGTCATCGGCACCACTTTCGTACATGGCCATTTTCAACTTGGTTTTCGCCTTATCGGCATCAGCTCCCCACTCAAATAGCCCATCCTTGTTGCCATCACGGCGCGGGTTACCATTGGTATTTTCAGCATACCACCAGTCGTACCATTTTTTCAGCTTTGGGTATCCCTCTTTCAACAAACTGATATCATTCGTTCGCTGATACATTTTCCAAACCACCCACGGACCGATCGGCGGCTGTGAATGATCAAGACTGCCACTATCACCACATCGGTAGTTGGGCATGTTCCCATTTTCGTATTGTGCCCAATAAAGCGCATCCAAATTTTCCTTGGCCAAAGCAGGGTTGTCAATCGACAAACTCAGTGAGTTGAAAAAGGCATCCCATTCAAAGATCGCCCAACCGCCCCAATCCCAGGTTCTTCCTGCAGGAACATAGGTTTTGCCTGCATCAGGGATATAAGCCCGCATCCAGTTGAGGTTGTCAATCAGCGCATCAGCCACATTGCCATGAGCAGTGCTCACCCGCACGCGGTTTTTGATGGTCTTTGCCTCAAGCTTTTGGAAAAGCTGATCAAATTGTTCCCAGCCCAATCCACTGTTGTTATTCAGTTTGAACTTTAGGCTATTGATATTGCTATATAATAAATAAAGATAAGATCCATTGATTTGCTTGCTTTTCGCATACCCTTTTTCAATGAATTCCCGCACCTGTTCTTCTTTCAAAGGCACAGAAGAGGAAACTATTTTGGTAGGTTGCTGATCAAAGAGCAAATGGAAGGTATTGGCCTTGAGCTGATTGTTTTCAAAGTGCATGATTCCCTTTTGCTCGAAAGGAAGGTAACATTCGACAATCAATCCATGATCGTTCGCATGGTCATTGACCAACTGCCCGTAAAGGTCTTCGCTATTGGTTTTACCCCATTGTAAGTGCCAAGTGGCCTGTTTTTGTTGCCATTGCAAGCTGGCGTAATCGTTATTGGAGGACTTCAGCCCTACCTTTTTGATGTGGTGATAAATACTGTCGCCGTTGTTGGCGTAACTTACAGGGGCATCCAATGCCTTACCTGCAAAATAAGAAAATTCCCCTTCTGACAGATAATAAGAATTGAATCGGAAGGCGGCAGATTGTTTCGATTTCTGATCCAACATCACCAAACCATTCCAAGACCCATGGTCAAAGGCATCTATCAACAATGACCGTTGCTCTGCACCATTATTGACACTGCAGGCGGTGGTCAGGATTACAAAAAATATAAAGATTGATCGAAACATAATCAAAAAAAGGTACTGCCCTTGGCAGAATATTTCCTCAGACAGTACCTATAAATTAGTTAATAAAAGGATTAGTTCGCTTTTTTCACGCATCGACAGTTACCGGTCATCGTTGGATTAGTACCTTGGTAGTTATAAGTACCAGTGTTGTCAAAAAACATTTGGTTACCGTTACCATTACCACCGATATTCATGAAGTTACCGCCTGGGGTAGTTTTAGCAGGGTCTGAACCTTCCATATAACCTGCCCAAATATTTTTCGCACCATTACCAGAAACCCAATAATCTTTACCTTTTTCGATTTCTGAATTTTTCTCTTTTTGACCTACGAAGAATGCAGGGTCGTCCAACTCAAGGATTGGGGACAATTCACTGGCTACCCCTGTCCATGCATACCCAGACCAAGCTGCTTCGCTTGCAGGTACCCAAGTACAAGTTTTCTCCCAAGTACCACCTACGTTACTTTTCACAGGGAAAGTCCATCCTTCAGGACACAATTTATCTGCTGCAGACAAAGTATAAGAACGAGTCGTTACTTCATGCATATTACCTTCAACATCTTTGAAAGAAACATTCACGTCGAATACTTTTTGATCAATTGTTTCAAAGGTGTTACCAGCATTTACAGCTACTTCGTTATCGACCGTTACCTCACCAGCGTCCAAAGTAACATTGATCACCTCAGGGGTAGGCAAAGATGTGCCATCACGATCCGTCAATGCGATAACATCTGTTGTTGTCCAGTAATAACCTTCGTAAAGAGCCGTTTTGTAAACGTTACCGTCCATATCGACCATTGTAACCTCTGCTGAAAGATCTTCGATCTCAACAGTTTCCATCACTTCCTGACCGATAGCATCCATTACCTTAACGGTATAGTCACCCGCCTGAAGATCTGCGAGGTCTTCCATCGTCTTCTCCTCATCATTCAAGTAGTAAGTGTAAGGAGTTACCCCGCCTTCTACTTTCAACATGATTTTACCAGGGGCATCCGCTGTTACAGGAACTGCTTTCACTTCTGTCAAAACAACAGCCGTTGGCTCAGCAGCAACCGTAATAGTGATGGTTTCTTCTGTCATCTGATCAGCACCGTCTTTGGCCATGATCGTGATGGTTGCTGTACCTTCAGTTTCAGCCGTGAATTTCAAATCTGCTGTTGCTGAAGTTTCATTTAATCCTTCAATATTAGCGACTTCCACTTCACCACCTTCTGCGGTCGCTGCGATAGAAGCTACTTTTCCCTGTGCGTTCACCTGAATATCAAAAGTAGATTCGAAGCCTTTGAAAGCTTCACCATCTTCTGCCACAATTACAGGCTTAGGAAATACTTGTGCGTTGTCTTCTGACTCTGAACAGGAAGACAAGAAAGCTACTGACAGCACCATGGCCATCATTGCTGAAAAAATTCTCTGGGTTGACATATTTAACATAAAAGTTTAAAAATTATAGGTTTTATTTTGTTGGTATTGCTATTGAAAAGGCAATAAGGAGCCAGGCGACTGCGAAATGGCAGTCGTCATTGGCAGGCTATCACGAGAGAGGACTCTCGCGATAGTTCCAATTATTCTTTCCTTGTATAATTAATTATATCCTTGATTTTGCTTTAGGATACCGCCCGCTGCCACAATCTCATTCGGTGGGATTGGCAGGTATTCCATATAAGGTTTATATCCTCTTGGGCTCAAACGCTCTACGTCATCTCCCCAGCGTTTCAGGTCAAAAAACCTTGTGCCTTCAAAGCAAAATTCTACGCGGCGCTCATGCTTAATCGCTTCCATCAAATCTTTACCACTTTCGGCCATATATTGCTCAATGGTTGGGAAAGTATCTGATCCAAAAGCACGCTGACGTACGCGGTTGATCAACATTTTTGCTTCGCCCTCCTGCCCTGTCATCGCAAGCGCTTCAGCATACATCAACAATACATCGGCATAACGGATCAAAATTCTATTATCCTCATAACCGGCCACATCATAATAACCCGGGTAGTAAACCAATCCTTTTCGGATCGAAACACCGTTTCGGTTATCTTGATTTTTTCGATTTTCCGACACATCATAAGTATCTTCAAATGGACGATACTCCGATTCTCCCAAAGGCTTCACCAAAAGTATATCTCCATCGTGGTACATCCATGCCTCTTTTCTTGGGTCACCATTCTCAAATTCCGCTACCAAATCAAGCGTTGGCCAGGTGTTTTCCCAACCGTTGATTTGTGCTGGCGCAAAATATTGTGTCTTGAGAGATCCTGTACCCGAATTAGGAAAATCCTTGGTCCAGGCATTAGAAGCACTCTCGTATTTATAAGCCAATTCAAAAACTGACTCTTCATTGTACTGACTCTGATTACTGATGATCTCATCGAGATCACTCACCAACCCATATCCATACTTGCCTTCGTTCTGTACAATCTCTGCAAAAGCCGTCTTTGCTTCTTCATACTTTCCTTCATACAAAAATGCCTTTCCCAATAGTGCGATTGCAGCACCACGATCTGCTCGGGCAGCAATGTCATTATCCGGCAAATGCTCTTTGGCGAAATTCAAATCTGGATAAATGATTCCCTCATATACCTGCTCAGGAGTGGATTGTGGCAGGATATAATCCTCTGTCAGCAAGATCAATGGCTCGGTATAAATCGGTACCATGCCCCAGGTATTCGCCAGATTGAAATAAGCCAATGCGCGAAGGAATCTTGCTTCAGCCTCAACTTTCAGTTTTTGTTCTGCTGATGGGTATTCAATATCCTCCATATAATACAATACCACATTGGCTCTGAAAATCGCTTCAAAGAACCACTGCCAAGCCTCATCATAGGCTGCGTTGGGTTGCTTGGCTGCCTGAATGATGAAACGGTTGAAAGGCAATTCAGAAACCGTCTCCTGGTCATCGTCCATCACATCCGTTGTGGTATGTACAGCTACTTTGTATGCCCCCTGGCTGAAAGAACCATACACACCGGCCATTGCCATTTCTATATCTCGGGGATTTTTGAAAAACACCCCAGTAGTAATTTCATTTTCAGGAACACGTTCCAAAAAAGTATCTGGATTACAGGCCGTAGAAAACATCATGGCCACTGTAATTGCTAAAAAATATAATCTTTTCATTGTCCTAAATTTTAGAAGCCAAGGTTGAAACCAATCTGGAAAGTTCTGACCATCGGATAGCGTCCTTTGTCTACCCCTCTTGAAAGTGTTGGGCCGCTTGCATCATTGAAGGAGTCTGAACCAACCATCGGATCAAGTCCTGAATATTTGGTAAATACCAATGGGTTCTCCGCCAAAACAAACAATTGTAGGGTTGATAATTTCCATCTTTCGATTAGTTGCTGTGGGAAATTGTAAGATAATCTTGCGGTCTGAATTCGGAAGAAATCCCCATCTTCAATCCATCGGCTGGAGAAGCGCCGGTCATTACCGTTGGTGTCGTCCGCACGAATGATCGGGTAAGTGTTGGTTGATCCTTCGCCCGTCCATGAATTGTGGATTGTAGTCATCTTATTTGAGTACAACTCCCGGCTATTCACAGATTCCAAACCGGCCCTTACGGTGTTGAAATTTTGATATCCGAACAATCCGGATCCAATCACAGACAGGTCGAAGTTTTTATAATTAATCGAGAAGTTAATTCCCAATGACATATCTGGAATTGGGCTGCCGATGGTCTCTCTATCCTCTTCATTGATCACACCATCACCGTTCAAATCTTTAAAGCGAACATCGCCAGGTCGAGCACCTTTCTGGTATTCAATGCCCTCACCTGTTTGGTTATTCAAATCATCGATTTCCGTTTGGTTCTGAAAGATCCCTTCCTGCACATAGCCATAGAATGCACCGATGTTACCGCCTTCAACGGTTCTGGTAGCACCCCAATAGGCTGCGGAGGCGAAATTGTCTCCACCAACCAGAAACTCCTGATTATTCAAAGAGGTAACTTCATTGCTGTAAAAAGAAACTGAAGAACCAATATTGAACCCGACCTCGCCAAAGTTGTTATTGTAATTCAGGGCCAATTCCAAACCTGAATTTCGTATCGCACCACCATTGGCGGTAAACGACTGAGAAATACCACTAATGAATACCGGCGCCATTTGGATCAGAATATCTTCAGAGTTCTTCACATAATAATCTCCTGTAAAGTTCAATCGCCCTTCCATAAAAGATACATCCACACCTACGTTAAGCGTCTTTACCGTCTCCCACTTTAAAGACTGCCCTTTGCTGATATTAGTGATCGCCGCACCATCGATGATGCTCTCCCCCGGGCCACCATAAACACCTTTTGGCTGCAAATTGATCGTTGAATATTGCTCAAAATTATTTCCGAACTCACTGTTACCCAGCGTACCGTACCCTAATCGTAATTTGAAATCGTCAATCACATTTTTTGGAACCGGAAAGAAGTTCTCATCCGAGACCCGCCATGCAGCAGAAACTCCTGGAAAAGTACCAAACTTATTTGCCGGTGCAAATCTGGAAGAACCATCCCGGCGAACGGTAAAAGTCAGGTAATATTTGCTGTCAAAATTATAGAGCACTCGTCCGAAAGTAGATAAGAAAGTGAAGGCATCATAATCCTCCAATGCTTGAACGTCTGTTGCATTATCCAAGGATGGAGCGCCAAGATAATCATCATAGACAGCCACATTTCGAGTCCTTCTCAATTCATTTTCCTGAGCGGTATATCCCAAAATCCCCTCAACAGAGTGCTTTCCGAAAGTATTTTTATAGTTCAATGTATTTTCCCAAACCCACTGTGTCGAGAATGTCTTGGTCAAATCTTTTCTTGTGTTGCTTCTCGTATCGGCAGATTTGTTTTGGTCTAACTCAGGTAAGAAGTTGGAAACACGACCACTGTTGATGATCGAAGAAAAGGAAGATTTGAAGTTCAATCCCTCCATCAGATCCAACTGTCCGTAAACGTTGGTCAAGATATTATTATTAAAGTGATCATAATCCCTAACTTCCAGCATAGCTAAAGGATTTGAATAAGTGTCCGCCCCAGTGATCAATGTTTGAGGAGATCCATATCCCTGTGCATTCAACGGGTCATAGATCGGCATCAATGGAGAAGCGAAACCAGTTCCCTTTACCGGAGACCCCACTCCTGGGTTACGGCTTGCACGGGTGAAAGCCATTGACTCCCCAATTTTAAGGCGTCCTTTCTTCCAGTCAGAGTTCACACGCATGGTAATCCGCTCGTATCCAGTGGTTTTAACGATACCCGTTTGATCCAAATATCCTGCAGAAATAGCATAATTTCCATGCTCACTACCGCCGCTAAACTGAGCCGTCGTTTCGACCGTTGGAGCCGTCTGATATACCGCTGATTGCCAGTCAGTATTTACCAGGGTTGGATTATTGATGAAATCTGGTAAATCTTTTCCTGTAATTCCCTGAGAAGCAAATACTGTACGCTTATAGTCGCGGTATTCATTTGCATTCAATAAATCCAATTGACTGTAAGCCTGTTGAACACCGTAGGTAGTTTTGATACTCACCTTTGGCTCTCCCTTTTTACCCCTTTTGGTGGTGATTAACACTACCCCATTCATGGCACGCGAACCATAGATCGCTGCTGCTGAGGCATCTTTAAGGATGGTAAAACTCTCAATATCATTTGGGTTGATGTTCGACATGTTGGCATCGAAATTTGGCACCCCATCAATAATGTATAAGGGGTTGGAGTTACCCACCGTCCCGACACCACGAATGTTCACGTTAATTCCTGAACCAGGGCTTGAAGAAGCACTGGTAACAATGACCCCCGTTGATTTTGACTGAATGTTGTTCAGTACATTGGAAGTAGCCATTTCAAGGTCCTCGGCTCCGATGATATCCACCGCTGAAGAAACATCCTTGCGCTCCTGTGTACCGTAACCGATCACAACCACTTCGTCCATCTGAACGACATCCGCCTCAAGTACAACATTCAACTGGCTTTGATTTCCGACAGTGATTTCCTGTGGTTTATAACCTACATAGGAGAAAACCAACACATCGGATGGTTGAGCCTCGACGCTGAAATTACCCATTACATCAGAAATCGCTCCCTGAGTAGTTCCTTTGATGACCACTGAAACGCCGATTAACTCGGAACCGTCAGTGTCCACGATTTTCCCTTTTACAGTAACTTTTTGTGCCGGTGCTATGGGTTTTCGAGGAGCTTGGGTTTTTACTTTTTTTGGTTTTAAGGTAACCAGCTTGTCTTTAATTACATATTCGATATTTAACTGATCCGATAAAAATCTCATCACTTCACTGACCTCGGTGAACGATTGATTGATCTGGATCTTTTGTTTGGGATTGACCTGAGAATGGTCAAATGCAAAATAGTAATCTGTTTTATCCTCTAAATAAGTGATTACCTCCTCCATCGTGCGTTTTCCCTGGAGGTTAATGTTGTCAAGTTGATAGCTTCCCGCAAAAAGTTTAGGCGTAAGCAAGACCCACAAGCATAAAAAAAGTGTACTTGTAGTTCGTAAAAAAATACGATTCATAGGTAGTAAATTATATTTCTATAATAATTTTATCTTTGTTTTTATGGTATCTTATACCATATAAAAAGGATAATGATTCTAAAGATTTAGTAATATCATTGCCTTTAAAACTCGCTCTTACCAACCATTTGGTAGAGGGTTTTCCTTTAATTTCAATATCCACATTGTACCAGTCGGCTATTTTCTCCACTGCCTGTTTGAATGGTAATTGATTGATCACCAATATATTGTTTCTCCAGGCATCAGTCAGCTCGTCGATATTAGAAGTAGTGAATTTTTGCGTCTTATCCGAATAAGCTATTTTATCGTTCGGTTTCATATTGATCTGCTGGTCAAAGCCATCTTTCACCAACACTTTACCTTCCATCAAACCAACGATCACTTTATTTTTATCCGAAAAATTAACATTAAACTCTGTGCCATGCGCTGTAACATCCAAACCACCTGCCTTAACAATGAAAGGTCGTTTTGGGTTCGCATTCACCTTGAAAAAGGCTTCCCCCTTCAGGTACACAATGCGCTCAGGTGTTTCAAATTCCTCTGGGAAAGTCAATTCACTGTTTACATTTAAGGTAACCACTGAACTATCCGGCAATACAATCGTGCGCTGTTCTCCCCGATGTGTCGTAACCGCCAAGGTTTGGATTTGATCAGGAGAAATAAACTGAACAACTCCAATACTTATAAAAATAAATATCAAACTTGCTGCAACTGCATACCACCATTTCGGACTCATTTTAACCACCTTTGCAGCGGGTTCACTTACCGAAATTTCTGATTGCTCATTACCCTCAGCCTTTACCTCTTCCGCCTGCACTGCCTTGATTTTATTCAAAACTCCTTCCTGATCATAGCCCGTATCCATGGCGATACCTGAGATCAAGGCCCAATGATCCTTCATGATGCGATCAGCTGCCGCTTCATTCACTGGATCGCTCAGCCACTCCATCACCATCAGGTACTCTTCGTAGCTGCACTTACCAGTGTAAAAATTTATTAACAGGTCAGGCCTTTCTCTTAAATCCATAATCATTAATTTACATCAATAGTACGACCGCCTCGTTACTTCCCCCTAAGCGGCTCGGTAAAAAAAATATTTTTTTGATTCTTTTTGTTTCCGTTCAAAGAAACTTCCTGAATCAACAGCTCCTGCCCATCTACGAAGGCAAGAATAACTTGCTCATTCTCACCTATATCAAAGGTGAACTTTTTATCATTGCTTTGACCTAATAATTGGCCTTGATCAGAAAAAATAAAAAGTTTTTCAAAAGGGTTTTTCCCGGAAATAACTTGTCCTTCGACCTCCAATTGAAGTTTTTTGACATTTTTGGTCATCAACGGATTTCCTTTTAAGGGTAAAGTGGTTGGGCTTTCCTCACAGCCAATATGAATGCCTTTGGCGCGGTAATGTCCCAACTGATCAAAGGTAATCGCTTTGGTGAAAATTTGCCACCTCTCGGCCCCTATTTCCTGGTATCCGAGTGAAACTCCTTGTTTGCTATGTTCAATTTCAAACCCCTTCCCTTCTTTATAAACCCATCGAACGGTTCCTGATGACGGACGTTCGCGGTTAGGCCACATCTCTTGATAGATCTCTGGCTCTGGCGTAGCGCCAAGGTCAATATTTTCCTGCTCCCATCTATCCAAAGCTTTCCGCATTCGGTCGGCAACGGCTTTATATTTTGGATCATCAATCAAATTGTGAACCTCATCGGGATCTTTGGTAAAGTCAAAAAGTTGTTCGGCAGGTTTGGTAGGATTGAACCACTGCATCTGTATATCATTCAGTGTTCCCGCCTCTTTCATTTCAAGCATTTCCCGCATCATCGGGATGCTCTTTCTATAGGCCACATCCATATACCACGGCTTTTCAGGATGATAATTTTTGATATAAACAAATTGCTTATCCCTAACCGCTCTTGAACGATCGTATTGTTTGTCCATTCGGTCACGCGCGGCAAAAAGATAAGTAGGTTCGGGCTGCTTTTGCTCCCCCAAAAATACACGTCCATCCATGTATTTCTTAGGTGCTATTCCTGCCAAATCCAAAACCGTTGGTGCCAAGTCCAGGAAGCTTACCAATTCATCGTTGGTTGTTCCCGCACCGTGTTGATCAGGGTAACGAACGAGGAAAGGAACCTGAAGACCTCCATTGTTGATCTCTCTTTTTTGTCTGGGTAAGGGTCCACCATGATCGCTGTAAAAGAAGATGATGGTATTGTCCATCAAGCCATCGGCTTCAAGCTGAGCAAGCAACTTACCAACCTCTTGATCCATCTCGAAAATATTGGCATAATTCCGTGCAATATCATTCCGAACCGTTTTGGTATCTGGGAAATAGGCAGGTACACTCACCTGTTCCGCAGGGACAATAAGTTCGTGATCCGCATTTTTCCACAACATGCTTTCATGGGTGGTCATGATATTGAAAACAGAAAAGAATGGCTGTCCCTCTTCCCGGTGTCGCCAATGCGCTTGTTTTCCGTTTTCATCCCATGCGGTAAATGGTGCTTTGAACTGATAATCGGTTTTATAGTTATTGGTGCAAAAATATCCTTCTTTTCGTAGATATTCCGTGAAGCAATGAATATCATCTGGAGCAACAACCTCATAAGGATCTATTCCCTCAGGGGTAAACCAATTTACCCGCATATTGTGTGCACCAATTTTGGTTGGATAAACGCCTGTGATAATCGCCGCACGACTTGGGGAACATACTCCTGCCACCGAGCAGGCATTATCAAAACGAATTCCTTCGGATGCCAGGCGGTCAATATTTGGCGTTATCGCTACCGAGTCGCCATATGCCCCGACATTACATGAAATATCCTCGCAGGTTATCCATAAGATATTTGGTTTATTTTCTTGAGAAAAAACAAGATGGGGAAATAGAAACAGTATAAATAAAATAAGTTTATTCGTATGCATAATATATGTATTTTAAATATATACGATTAAACTATAACTGCCCCCTATTGTAATTTGTGTTTTGGTAAATTATAAAGGTCTTTCAAGCGATTTTTTATATGCTTCAGGGAAAGCGTAATTTGATTCTCGACTGTTTTCTCGGAAATTTCAAGTTTTTGAGAGATCTCGCGATTGTTCAGATGCTCGTAACGGCTCATTTTATAAATGCTCTTCCTTTTGGCGGGCATCTCTTCTTCAATATCCTTGAGTAAGTCCTGCAATTCGGACATCACCACATCGTTGTAGGTGGTGCTTTCCTTCATGTTTTTGTAGCTGGCAAACTCTTGATATTTTCTTTCACTTGATTCTTTTTTGAATCCATCCAAAATCAAGTTTTTGGTCATGGTAAACAGAAAGCTCTTAAAGTTTTTTTCTGGATCAAGCTGTGCACGATTTTTCCAGACCTTCAGAAAAATATCCTGCAAAAGGTTCTCAGCCTTGGATGCATTCTTCACATAGGAAAGCGCAAAGTAATACACCTGCTTGTTGTAAATCGAAAACAAGCGGTCAAAGGCTTTGGAATCGCCATTCTTTAGGTTCAACACCAGTTCACTTTCGGGTAGTAATTGTGCCATTTACAAAAATATAGATCAAAAAATACATCAGTGATACGAACAAAAAAAGGCTTCCCCCTAAGGGAAGCCTAAAAATAATGAATATTTTTTTCAAACATGACCAAAGTCCTGCTTTTTATTGAGCTATAATTCAGTTGCTGAGTCGGTCTATTGTATCACTTCTTCTTTCATGTCTATTTCGGACAACTCAGTCGATTTTTCTTTTTCTGAAGGCAGTCTATCAAACCAACTGTATTTCAAAACAATAGATAATACCGCTGCAATACCTAAAGCAATACCCATAGCCGTCCACTGCATTAACACCAAATATATCGGAACAATGGTCAGGGCGGTTTGCCATACAACTCCGATGATGACATTACTCATATCACGCTTGAAATCATCATTCTTTTGAAGAGAAATACCTTTGGACTTTGCCATTTGTCGAACAGGTTGCCAGAATCCCCATGGTCTGACCTTATGATAAAAGTCGATAAGCACCGAAGCTTCCGTAGAAGGAAACATGTATGTTCCGATCAAGCAACCTACAAAAGAAATTGCAAGCAAAACAGGGAAGAAATAAAGCATCAAAATCGCTTCAGGAAGCTCTGGGAAAAAGCCTGGCAATACCAAAGGAAAGGTTAAGGCAGGGATTATTCCACCAATCATTCCGAAGAAATAACCATAACCATTGAATCTCCACCAGTACCATTTCAGCACGTTGGCGGCGATGTATCCACCCCAAAGTCCCGATACCAACCACTGCAACACACTGTTGATGTCTTTGACAAAAATGCCAAAGAAGACACTGACCCCAACGATCAATAATCCTGACATATAGTTCAGAAAGGCAATTTTTTTCGGTTTCGGATCGTGTTCCACATACTTAACATAGATGTCATTGACAATATAAGCCTGAGCCGCATTGAGCGTTCCTGCAAAGGTACTCATGAAAGCGGCAAGCAATCCTGCCAACAAGAGTCCCATCAAACCTGTTGGGACAAAAAGACTGATCGCCGAAGGCAATAGTTGTTCGAAGTCCACCGCGCCATTGACCATCAGGTTCAGGTCATCGAAGTACAAGATTCCCAAGACCGCAATTCCAGTAATCATCAGGTAGCGGGTAGGCAAAAGAATCACCGATACCAGTCCACTCATCAGTGCTCCTTCTCTTGGTGATTTGGTAGAAAGGATTTTCTGCATGTCGAAATTCGGTGCAGGTCCTGCAGCACTAACCAAAAATCCTTTACACAGCATCATCATAAAGATGATGGAGAATAACTCGTAGCCATCGCTTTTGATTTTCTCCTGTACCGCAGGGATTAGCGGACGCCAGTCCATCTCCAAATTCCAACTGAAAAACGGGGACCACCAGCTATCGGGCACTAATAAACTACTGTCCATCAGCTTGTTCATCGCGATCAACGCAATGACAATTCCAGACACCGTCATGATCAAATATTGAATCACATCTGTCCAAACAATTGACAACATTCCCCCTGCGAGCGCATAGAAAATCGCAAAAATAGTCAATGAGATGCCATAAAAATGAGGCACATAAGCAGGTGCTACATCAAAAGGAACATAAGGGCTCACCACTGACCATGGAATGAACAACTCAACGAATTTACCGAGTCCAACAAAACCATAGGCCATGAAGCCAAGGCAGTTGATGATGGCAAAAATCACGACAATCAAATGAGATAGCTCTGCCCCCTTATCACCACCAAAGCGACTTTTTATCCATTCTGCTCCTGTGGTGGCATTGGATCTGCGCAACCAGATGGAGAGATAAACCATCAAAAATACCTGATTGAATACTGGCCATAGCCACGGCAACCAAACACTTTTCAGTCCATAAATAAACAGGATCGAGACCATCCACATAGTTCCCGAAATATCAAACATACCTGAAGCATTGGAGAGCGCAAGCATGTACCAGGGCACACTGTTTCCCCCTAAGAGGTAACTTTCTTTACTGGCCTTTGCCCGTTTGTTGAGCACCAGCCCGATCACTACCGTGGAGAGTAAATACACCAGGATAATGAATAGGTCTAACTGTTGAATCGCCATGATTAATGGTTGATTTTTTGAGAGAATGGAATCGACAATATGCTGTGTGATGGCAGAATCACTTTTTCAGTTTTCCCGTCCATGTCTAATTTGAAGTACTGATCCTCATCGGTTGTGTTTCCTCCAATAATTGCAATTGACCCATCTGTATTTTGGAATGCCAACACCTTCAAGTCTTTGTTTGAATCCACAGAAAGCATATGTGCTCCCTTCTGAATAAGGTTAGAAAAATGTTTCATCACATAATATTCTGGGTTATACGTAACGGCTTGTGTATATCGATCTATAGAGATCATGCTGTTTTGTCGCCACATCCAGGTACTCAAACCCAGATCATCCAAAATCATGTTCCAATACATATAGCTGTTCGCTCCCTGCTTGAAGGAAGTATATAAAAGATCAAAAGTATGCTCTGCCGTAAACCAGTTATTCAATCCATTATTACATTCAGACTCTGTTTGCATAATCTCAATATTCGGATAGTTATTTTTGATATACTCAATACTTTCAATACCATCCCACTGCACACCAATACCCTGTGCTTTTGAGTTTTTCATCAATACATCCACATACTCCACTGAATCCATATTCAAAGTGCCGTAAAGTACACTCACTTCAGGGTGATCTTCAGACAATGTAGGAATCAGATATTCTTCTGTAAAGCGATGTAAATCCTGAGGCGTCCATACACAGCTTGGAAAAAACTGATTCGCCTGCACCTCATTTTGTGGCTGCACAGAATAGATTTCAATCCCCTCCTGCTGATAAGAAGAGATGAATTTAGAGAAATAGTTGGCGTAGGTTGTCAAATAACGATCCTCCATGATGAATCGGTTATTGGCGAAGATCTCTTCCATATTATCCCCGTACAATGGCCCCCATTGCATGTTGGTGGCACGTCCACCATAATGACGGTTATGTTTCATCCACATCGGTGGCGACCACGGTGATGCCCAAACCTGTAATTCAGGTGCATATTTTTTAGCGAACTTGATATATGGAATCAGATTTTTTTTATCCTCTTCGATGTTGAAGTGTTTTAGATCAAAGTCTTGATTGACCTCATCGAAACTGTACCATCTTTCAGAGAAATCATTGGCACCTAAAGGCATACGACATAGATTGAAAGCTGTTCCTTCATCCGAAAATAAATCAGCCATTACCTTCTGCTGCTCCTCCTCGGGGAGAATAGTTAATGCTTTATAACCGAGTGCATTGAATGACCCACCAAAGCCATGGATCTCCTGCAAAGGCTGATTGATATTGACCTTTACTTTTTCAACAGTTACTCCTTTTGGGAATTTAACTTTTTCGGCAGGTTGAACTTGCCACTGTTGGTTTTCCGTACTGATAATTCGCTCCTGCGCAGTGGCATAAAAAACACTGCAAAAGCTGAGAATAAAAAATAGATATCGCATATTTCAAAAATGATAATTTTTGTAAATGATACGATTGGAAGCGGGGTTACTCCCAAGGGGGAAGGGAAATTATGTGAATAAAAAATGGTCGCAGCGAGATGCAACGACCAGATTTGGGTGAATAGGGTAGATGGCTGGTGAAAGAGAATTTCCTCTTTCACCAGTGCACCTCCCACACCACCCTGCGTACGGATCCGTACAGGGCGGTTCCTTAATTCAGTGTACAGAGAGATAGTATGTCTTTAGAGAGACGTAGCCTTGTTCTCGAAGCACTTCATCAGTCAGGGTTTTGTGTAATACAGGGCTCTTTGCGATCCGCCAATGTCCTTTTCTTGTGTTGGCGTGTTCCCAGGCTTTCGATGTATCGGCACCCAGTCGCTTTAGTTCCTTGAACCGTGTTCTTACCCGCTTCCAATTCTTCCAAGTAAATGCCCGAATTCGTCGGCGTAACCACTCGTCGAGTCGTTGCATGATGGTTTTCATCTCGGCAAATTTGTAGTAATTGATCCACCCTTTTATCGTTTGAGATAGCAGGGTTTTCCGCCTTTGATAGCCCAGACCATTACTTTTATTGGTGATAGCACGCATTTTATCCTTTAGCCGATTGATACTTTTGGCTTGAACTCGAAAACGTGCTTTTCCCTTCCACATGTAGAAGGAGTATCCCAAAAATTTGATTTGCCGTCTTGGTACTACCTGCGTTTTCTCCTTGTTCACCCTCAAATACAGCCTACCTTCAATAAATCGGGTAACTGTTCTTTTGAGTCGTTCCGCTCCTTTTCTACCTTTACTAAAGATAATCATATCATCAGCATAGCGCACGAATCGGTGTCCCCGCTTGGTCAGTTCTTGATCCAACACATTAAGCATTACATTGCTCAATAATGGGCTCAATGGTCCACCCTGCGGTACGCCGTCGGTGCTTGCTTCAAATTTATGACCGATCACAACACCTGCATTCAAATATTTGTGAATGAGTGAAATCACCGATCCTTCCTTGATTTGTTCTGACAGTAAAGTGATAAGATAACTATGATTTACCGTGTCAAAGAACTTCTCCATATCTAAGTCCACCGCATAGCGATAGCCTTCTGATAAAATCTCTTGGCTTTGAAGTAATGCCTGATGCTGACTGCGACCAGGACGAAATCCATAGCTATGAGGTGAAAATTCCTTTTCGTAAATCGGAACTAAAACTTGGCTGATCGCCTGTTGTACCCAACGATCCACTACCGTTGGTATCCCCAAAGGGCGTGTCTTCCCATTGTCCTTCGGTATTTCTACACGTCGGACTGGGTTCGGGCGGTAGTTCCCTTGACGTATGGATTGTACAATTTCCCTTCCATGAATTTGCAGATATGACGCCAAAGCGCCGACCTTCATTCCATCAATTCCATGGCTCCCTTTGTTCTTGACCACTCGCTGATAAGCTCGGTTCAAATTATAAGGACACAAGATTTTGTCTAACAATCCTTCCTTTCTCTGTGTAACTGTGAAATCATCCGCTTCAGTTATCCAAACAAAAGTCGGCACTCGATCGGCTTTCTCCTGTTCTGCAGGTGCTTTTCCGAACAAGCTACTGTTTCTTCGTACTTTCTGCTTTCTACCTTTCATTCGGTAACTTTCTATAATGATTCCTAATTAAAGTTCAGTCCTTCGCCATCGGTCTCGACTACTATGACTTCGGCTGACTTCTCGCAGTAAACCTTTTTCGAACGTGCCCTTTACTATTAGTAGACACCCCTGCGAGATCTCCCGCGGTAAGACGATTAACTTTCTCTCCATCTACCTGCACCATCTACAGCATTGCCTTCCGAGTAGTTTCGGACTTTACTTTGTTATGCAAGCTTATCCAAACAATACTGCCTCATGATGTTCGTGTCCCTCAGGCCAGAGATTTGCATACGGCTTCCTTCAGATTATACCTCACGGTAAACACCCCTGCCTTCTGCTATGTGGTTGACACTACTAACCCCCACTACGGACTTGCACCGATTAGTTAATCGCCATGCACGGCGCACACAAAAAATGGTCGAAGCATGTTGCCGCGACCAGATTTATATTTTTGTACCTGACGGTACGGACGTTGCATGCAACGTCCCTGCATAATGTTTATAAATTAAACCAACACCGCTTCATTTTGCTGAATCAACGCAATACGTTGCGCTACACAATCCGAACTAAAATATGGATCTTCGGGCGTATTCAGGCAATAGTCCACTAATTGATCAACCGAGGAAGTCGCCACATGAATGCGGGTATCGGAAGAAGCGTAGTAGATAAATATTTTGCCTTCCTGCTCGATCCATCCATTAACAAACAATACATTGCTTACATCGCCTACTCTCTCGCTACCTTCAGGTGCCATAAAGTAGCCACCAGGACGGGCGATCACTTTGGTTAAATCCTCCAAATCAGTCATGAACATATAGAGTACATAACGCAAACCAGCCGCTGTATTTCGTACGCCGTGTGCCAAGTGCAACCACCCTTTGTCGGTTTTTATCGGTGCAGGACCTTGCCCATTTTTAACTTCCTTGATGGTGTGGTATTTTTTCGGGTCAAGGATGATTTCTTCCTTCACTTCCGCATTTTCCATGCTTTCGCTCAAGCCAAAACCAATACCACCACCTTTACCAGTGTCAATAAATCCATCCTGCGGACGGGTGTAAAGCGCATATTTGCCATCAACAAATTCGGGGTGTAGCACCACATTACGCTGCTGTCCCGAATAGGTAATCAAATCGGGCAATCGTTCCCAGCTTTTCAAATCTTTGGAACGGATGATACCACAGGCTGCCACCGCCGAAGATTCGTCGCCCGATTTGGCATCAGGGTCTTTTCTTTCCACACAAAAAGTCCCATAGATATAGCCGTCCTGATGTTGGGTCAGGCGCATATCATACACATTCACATCGCGGTCCTCAAGTTGAGGGATGGCGATTGGCAACCCTTCTACTTCGAACTGATCAACGCCCGTTTGGCTTGATGCCAAAACAAAAAAGCTTTTTCTGTCGTAGCCTTCCACGCGCATCATCAGGTAGAATTTCCCCTCAAAGAAGATAGCCCCAGGATTAAAAACTGCATTGATGCCGAGTCTTTTTGCTAAATGCGGGTTGGTCGATTCATTCAAATCATAAACCCAGTGCGGAGGGAAATGTGCAGGCGTAAATACCTCATTTTGGTAACGTTGTACATATCCTTCTGTGCCGTTGTCGGGCTGATTTTGCTTGGACACCAACTGTTGGTGATTTTCTAAAAGTTGATTGATTTTATCTTGAAACATGGTGTGTTAATATTTAATTTTTTGTTGTGTGTAAGCCGAAGATTGCAGTAATGTGTGTCGTAGACAGGAGCCTACGACCAGATTGTTTTTTGATGTGGCAAGCGGACACTTGCGGGGTTTTGGGTCGTAGCGGGACGCTTCGACCAGTTAGAGCCTACGACCAGGTGAAAACTACCGAACAATCATTATTTTTTGGGAATGAACCTCTGATCCCACGGCTACCTGCAGGATATATAGCCCATTGGCCACGCCTTGTAGGTGCATTTCCGAGGCATTGAAAACCTGCTTTACAGTTTGTCCCTGAAGGTCGATCAATGCGGCATGATCAACTGATTTGACACCCGAAAAAAAAATTTCGGAGGTAGCAGGGTTGGGATAAACCGCCAGGCGATTCAATGGATCATTGTTCAAAACCCGATCGGTAATGTTCAGGCTGTAAACGTCACTGCTCACCGATGAGGCGGTAAGGACGTTGGTGATCACTTCCACCTTCACCTGATGCTCGCCTACTTCCAGCTCCTTCAACTCAAACTCAATCGGCAATGCCGCTTTTTGTGCAACCAATTGATCATCCAAATACAAGTTCGCCTGTTTGATCCCTGTGGTAGCATTTAAATTCCCAACAACGATCAAAGTAGTATCCTGATGAATTTCCTCCTCAATATCTTCTGAAAAAGAAAGCTCCAATGCCAAAGTATCCACTATCTCTACGGTTACGGCTTCTTCCTCTGTGGAAATTTGCTCATTGCCAAAATCTACTTCCATATAAATTTCGTGCGTACCTGTTTCGCCAAATGTGAATTCCGAAAAGCCCTGAGCAATCTCCTCGGCGGTCAATGTTTTCGCCAATTCACCATCCACAAATACCCGAACAGCGGTAGCTTGTTGTTGCTTGTTTTGTGTCAGATAATGAAGCTGAACCTCTTTATTTTTCTCAATCACTTGGTTCATCATCGGGGCGGTCAGCACCACTCTTTGAGTAGCGTTGCGATCCACCGTTTCTTTATTCGGAACCAAGAAACCGTATGCCATCGCCGCAGGAGCGATATTCTGCCAGATCGTATATTCGTTCGTTACGATGGTGTATCGGTTCGGGAACCAGCATTCGTGACTCGGCCATAAGTGGCGTTCAGGGTAAATATTTTTATAGTTGAATCCAGGCTGGTTGACGCTGTTTTCACCCGATTTCATCCACTGTCCCCAGGTGTGATAACCGTAAGGGACGATGCCAGGAACAGGCTCTTCCTGATCATCGTAGAAGCTGTCCAGGTGGAATACTTCGGTAACAGGATCAGCACCAAGACCCGTAACGTATGTTTTATTTACTGCATTTCCTCCCAAGAAATAATCGGCTGTGGTGCGGGCATAGTCCAAATATTCCTGCTGACCTGTGGTCGCATAAGCGAAGTTCAACAAGGTATTATAAGGCGTCGTTCCATGTCCTACGGCGTGATAAGTATTTTTATCGAAAGAGGCCAAACGTGAAGCACGCTGCGATCCTGTCGTTACCAACTCATCTGCCAAATCAAAAATGAAGTTATTTACCGTTTGATTCAAGGCTTCATCCTTGTTCGCATGATCTGCCATCAAATACCCCAACAATCCCATATGGTAACCTTTGGTTCCTTCATCTCTTGCTCGGGCTTCATAATCCGCCTTAAAGTGTTGCTGGAAGTAATCCAATCCAGTGTAATAATACATCCAAGCCGAGGCACGCAAACGACGATCTTTCAGCTTATTGTAATCGCCTTCTCTCCAGTTATTTTCTGCCCACTGATACGCTTCCGCTGCTTCATTGTAATAACTTTGGCTGCTGAAAGTGTTACCTGACAACTCCAAAGCCGCTGCAATCTGAACCATCGCCGCCGCATAAGTATAGGATGACATTGGGTCTTCGGCATAGGTAAACCACTGCATTTTAGGGTCGCTGCTGTCTTTCACTGATCCATAGCTACTCGGGTGATCATTGGCTTCCACCCCACCGATAATTCCGCCCGTTGGACCTTTGCATCGACGAAACAAATCAATTCCCCAAATTGCTTCATCGATAATATCAGGAATGCCGTTGCCACTTTCAGGAATGTTCAGATCACCATCCACAAATTTCTCAGGAGCCAAAAGGTAATGCAAAGCAAACAAGCTGCTGACGATCATGTGTCGTGCCTGACGGTCAAAATCCGCCGCATCCATCCATGCGCCCCATGCCTCAGGCATCTCCACATTGGTTTTATTGGCTACCAAATCCTCAAACCAGCTGTTATGTCCCTTGCGGATGTCCATAAAACGGAAATCCGAATAATGCACTTTGAAATTATCAACGCCCGGCATGTGATCCACGCCTTTGGTCCATTGGGTATGTTCTGTGGTGCGGGCAGGACCACTACGGTGATGGTAAAGCCCACGTGTAGTTACATAATATGCTTCCTCATATGCATTAGCTTTGATATGGAAAGGGTAAGATTGTCCGATACCTTCCACCTGCAAGATATAGTCACCAGCCGTACTGAAATCCGAGAAGTTACACTCATAAACATCTGCACGGGAAAACAATTTTCCATCCTCGAAAATCTTGCTGTCGGCTTTCTCTACGTTGTCTGTTGCTTCCTGAAGCGTGGTGCGCAATTGTACCTTTCCAGTGAAAGCTACCGCTCCTGTTTGAGCATCTACCAAATGGAAATTCTTCCCTGCGTAATCTGCAAAATCGACCATGCGCTGATCGCCCATCCATTGATAAATGTATCCAACTTTAAAATTTGCATCGGGCACAAAACCCTGTTGGGTGATGTGAATACTCGATGAAAGCTGATTATTGGCAAAAGTCAAATCAAAAGTATGATCCTCTTCAACCAAACTTTCTTCAATCATCAACTGATAATCCTGTCCTGTTACCAAAGGCTGCTCGAACTGAAGATAAAGCGTGTGGTGGTAGATTGGCGTGTGCCCTTTCCATGTGGCGCGGTGAATTTTGGATTTTCTACCGATCACTATCGGGTTGTACACCTGATCGTCAGAAAGGTTTTTGAGTTGATATTTATCAAGCATAACTGCCTGATCCACATTTAGTGGCGTTTGGTGCACTTTATCCTGACCAAACCAACTGCCTTCACCCGCATACTCAACATAACCATCAACAAATTCCACTTTGATGATTTTGTTGGTTACAAAGGAGACACTTGACACCTTGCTTGCCCAGGATATGGAGCTGATCAGCAACAGGCTGAAACATAGACTAAAAAATCTCATAGGTTTATGTTTAATGTGTTTTTTTTAATGTTAATACATTACTTGTCCATGGAATAAATTCCATGTCTTTTGCAAAAAGCCCCTTCAGGGCTGATGTGCCGAAGGTACATTTTGTAATAGCTTCGGGTTTTAACCCGAAATACCCTTATCGCCCTCAAGCACAACCCGCACCTGATGTTTCCCTTTCAGATTTTTTGGGATAAAATCTACCTTCTGATCATCAAGTAAAACAGCCTTCACCTTTTGACCTTTGCCCTGAAGGCGAATATTCAGTTCAGCATCAGCAAATCGAAGACCATCCAATTCGACAAAGCTGCGGTCCAAGCATTGATTTGGTTTAAAGTACAGCCCATTTTCCTTCACTGTAAGGCCGAAAATATCAAACAGAAATAATCGCAAATAGCCCGTTGCCGTCCAGGTTTGTTCGTGCGTGGATTCCCACTCACGGATCCAACCTTTTTTAAAACCATCTTCCTGCAAACCGCCATAAGGCAATCCTGTGTCAGGATGATAAATCTCCCGACATTCACCATCACGCACAAACCAATGCGCCATGATCTTCATATTGTCAATGAACAGTTGCTCTTGTGCATTATGTAAAGTAGCACTTCCCCAAAAACCGAGGATATGCCCCCATACGGTTCCTGCGTGTCTGCTGTAATGTCCTTCTTTGTTGTATCGATCATAGGAAGGATACACACAAGGCAGTCCAAAAGTGGTGATTTGAATATTATCAAAAATAGCCTGACGCTGTTTTGGAGTCGGGATATCAGTGAGCAATAACATCGAAATACCCAATCCCTCCTGACGGTCATTCACGCCCCAAGGATCAATATAATAATTGAAACTCTGCTGCTCTTTATTCCAGAAATACTGTTGAATGGCTTTTTTCAGTGCTTTGGCTTTCTTCTGATATTGATCATTTGAAAGGCCTTTTTCCTTGGATAAAGTCGCCAAGGTCTGATACACCTGATAGTACATCACGTTGGTGGAAAGCACCATCATTGGCAAACCGCCACCTTCACTTTTCAGGCTTGGATTGTGCTCCACCCACTTGGTGATCGTACAGTTCCATTCCGTTCCTGTGTATTCGCCCGTATCGGTATAGCGAGCATCATATGCCGAAATGCCATCCCCGTAAATGGCGCCCCCACGGAAAAGTCCTTTTTCTTTATCAAGCTCCAGTGTTTCTTTCTGTTTTAGTGTTCGGGTAATCACAGGCCATGCACGGCTCAAAAATTCCTCATCCTGCGATGCACGGTAATAGGCATCAGCGCCGAGTGCCCAGATCATATTATCCCAATACTGCCCACCAATCAGGGTATCGCCTTCAGGGGAATGCTCGCAAACGGCCCAAAGGGTACGCTTGATGGCTTCGGGTTGCCAGAAGGCTGTTCCGTTGATCGTATTGATGGAAATATCGCGTGTCCAGGGTTGGTCATAATCAGCTCCAGCTTCCAGCAAAGGCGCTTCGCTCATGCGGTCGGTGAGTCGGGTTTTTCCCTTTCTGAGGTTGTTGTTCAAATCCTTCATGGCAATATCGAAGCCCATGACCAGGCTGTCGTTCTCAATATTGGTTTTGATTTTGAAGGTATTTTGAGCCAGCAACATGCTTGCCCAAAGACATAAAATACAAGTAAAAAAATACCTCATGGTGTATATAGTGATGTCAATAAATATGAAATCATACGAGCAAAAGGCGATTGTCCCCCATTGGGCTTGGGGGAAAAAAGGAAAAAAATCGTATCATTAACGATCAACTAATAATCATGATGAAACGATTTTTTTATATACTATTGAGCGGTTTTGCGGTGGCTGCCTGCCAACCCAACATCACCAAACAAGCGACCCAAACGAACGAAGCTGCCTATGTGGTTTTCAACCAGAAAGACACCACCATGGCCTATGTTACCTCGGACACCACTGCCCTTGAGATCATTTCTCCAACGGGAAATCAGTTATTATACACCTTCAACCCTTTTGTGCCGAGCAATAAATTTGTGCCCTACAAAGGTGCTTTGACATTGGGCGAAAACCGCATTGTTTCTTTTGTGGAAGTCAATGCACAACAGGATACTTCGGAAATTAAACGAGCCTATTTCACCAAATTCGTCCGACCCGTGAAATTGGCGCACGGTGTATTGAAAACTACTTTTCAGCAAGAGGAAGGCGCTTCGAAGCTAAAGGAAAGTACGCCAGTAGCTACAAAACATTTGTTTGAGAAAAGCCAGGAGGAGGTTTACACCAAAGTAAAAGGATTGATTTATATTCCTGCAGCAGGAGATTATCGCTTCACTTTGGGACACAGCAAGGATGCTTCTTTGTTTGTAATTGATAATCCATTATTGGAGGCTAACGGCGATGCAATGGACAGCACCATATATATGCAGCCAGGCTTTTTCCCGATGGAAATTTATTATACTGCTGATCAGGCACAAACGCCTGAGGTGGGAATTCATTCGAAATATATGGAATATGATCAGATCCCAGATGGTTTGTTTGTTTATAAAGTAACGGACCCAAGTGGGAATGAAATCAATATTTAATATTGTAGCCCCAAGGCATGCCTTGGGGCTACAATACATGCCCTGCCGCCACAGTATTGTTAATGATTATCGCTTGATCATTTTAGTCATCTGCTGATTCGCTCCATCAGACAACTGAATAAAATACAGCTGACCACCAGCAAGCGAAGCGGTATTGATCTTAAAGTTGCTTTGCTTTGATTCCCCTTCCAACATTAATCGACCTGTCAGACTGAAAATTTTATATTGTAGGATTGTTTCTGTAAGATCACCCTTCCAATTTACCTGCAACTGATTGGTAAATGGATTTGGAAATACGGTACCTGTCGATTGCTTGACAGGTGCATTCAATACTCGGCAATTCGAACATTTCCCCACCACCTTCAGATTCGGCGCATTCGAAGCATTTCCATCATTGGACCAATATTGTCCGTATCCCGAAGTAGCCGTAATCGCTGATACCTTGAAAGCCATTTGTGTACTGACTTTCTCCTGAGGGATACTAACGGTCGCCCATGCACCATCAGTTGGCATATCGAAAACAGCAAGACCATCGGATGTTCCTTCGTTGAAGTTATTCCAAGTTACAGTTGCAGGGTCAAATGTATATTCAATCAAGCTCAGTTGGTGCACCCCCACTTTTTGTACTTTGGTTTTGATCTGAAAATCCACCGCTACCACTTGTTCGAAATCACTCAAATCAAATTGCAACAACGCCACGCGTTCGGCAGGATCAGGATACTGATCGGCAGGCTTGTACTGCACACGTAATTCTTTTTCCGAAGCGAAATTTTGATCTGCTTTCTGAAGGTCGATATAGGTATCCCCAAACGGTCGAACAGAAAACTCCTGTAACGTTCCGTACACTTGAACACCTTCCGAAGCCTCAGACTCTTGACCTTCCGAATTGACTGCTTTTACAAAATAGGTGTAGTCCTGCCCTTGGGTAATTTCACCCGACCAATTATTGCCAGCCACAGGTACCCCATTTTCTAAAACGGGCGTCCCGTCTACTCCTACTTTTTTATAAATATTAAAATTCAGGGAAGCATCGTCAAGTGATGACCATTGAAGGTTCACCGTCGTCAGGTCCTGATTGGCTGTTAAATTTTGAGGCACAGGCAATGTTTCTTCCGCTTCGACGGTCTGCACCAAAATAGCGTTGATTTTCCCCGAACGCTCAACACCCGTTACGGCAATGTCCAAAGTGCCATCAGTAACCGTAACGATTTCATCCACATCGTATGCAGTTTGATAACCCGCAACGGCAAAAAGATCAAGATCCGATAGCGCGCGATTGCCTTCCACATCTACATTGAAAATGCGTTTTCCTGCTTCCTGCCATCCCAATTCTGCCAGTTTGAAAGTCAGTTTATACATCCCATTTTCTACAGGGATCTGATAGCTGAAATTTTCTCCTACCCTTTCGGTTTGATACAAAACATCATCGTCTGTTCCTGCAATATCTGTTGAAACGCTGTAAGTACTTCCGCCTGTAAACAAATCATCCGAGAGGAATAGATTGCCTGCTGCATCCTGATAATTTCCACCACCACAGTTCAGTCCAATCACATAATCGCCTTCACTAACGCTGCCACTGAAAAGGGTCAAAACCTCGGTCGCCGTTTTGGACCCAGCTTTGTCATAAACTTCCGCGATGAAGGTATTTTTCCCCAAAGACAAATCCACCTCATAGGTATAATCAGGACCATCCCGATCGGTATGCAACCACTGCCAATTGCCCGACCAGAAAATCACCCGATCAATGTCCTCGGCACCATTGTTATCTGCCACAGCTACCGACAAAGTAACCGTGGACCCCAAAGGAAATTCCGTGCTGTCCGCCGGCGAAAGCCAACTGATTGTTGGCTTGGCATTGATCAAAATTTCAGTGCTTGAAACATGCTCCAACCCTAATCGATCGGTGATGGTTAATTCTGCAGTATAATTTCCGTAGTCTGTGTAAGTATGATCAACTACTGCCCCGTTGCTTGTCGTTCCATCACCAAAATCCCAGTGAAAGGTCACCTGCCCACCATTTGGGTTTTCGGAGTTTGAAGCGTCAAAACGTACTTTGTGGTCATTTCCTTCTTCGGGAAAAGAATATTCAATCTTTCCCACAGGCTTAAAAGTTACCACAGGAGGAAGATTAGCACCCACATTTGCCCGAACAATTCCTCGGCCACCCGTGGCAATAAACACCTCACCGAAAGTCTGACGGCTTGCACTCATGTGGTTCAGAATCATTCCAAAATTATACTCATTGTCATCGCAACGGCGCCACTGCTGCCCATCGTCCAAAGACATGAACAAGCCCTGATCGCCATCCACACTTGCAATGGTATAGATCACCATCGGGTCGCCCTCGTTTTGTGGCTTACCGACCGCTACTGATTTCGGATTTGACAATCCACCCATCTTCGTCCAAGTGTCGCCACCATCCAAACTTCTGAACAAACCATCTTGTGGTAAACTGATCCACAACTCTCTAGCCTTTTCGTCCACAGAAACCAAATGCACCCATTGCGCCCAGTATTTATTCGGTTTTCCCCAGATATTTTCATGATTAGGGAACTGATAAATCGCTTCGAAATTGGCACCGCCATCAGTCGAACGGTACAGGGTTGATTTTCTTTTGTAGAAGAAATAAAAGGTATTCGGCTGAACTTTATCCGCTACGATGATATGGTCATGTACCCACCAGTTATCAATCGGTCCAGGATTAAAACTGATGTTAGTTTCCTGCCAGCTTGCTCCCCGATCTTGAGTAAAATAAAGGGGTACGGTTTGCGGTTCAATCTCCCAGGCATTGTATGCAGGAACAATCACCATATTGTCCAACGACTGCGCCGACACCGCAGCCTTGCCGAGCGTCATGGGACTTACAATAGGATTCGCTGTGGTTTTGGTCCAAGTTTCACCGCTGTTTTCCGACCAGTAAATTTCTCCGCCAGAGGTCTTGGAAGTCAATAGACGCATCATGTGTTCAGGCGTTGAAGCGACATAATCCAAAGCGGTTGATGCCCAGTCTGAAGGCTGAAGCGGTTGAGTCGGGAAGTCGTTCAGGTCGTGGTGTGCGAAGCCATCGGCGTCGGCAGCCCCACTGAACAGCGAAACGGCATTTGGTGCAGGAGGTGTTAGTGTGGTCATCATTACCAACTCTTCCACGCCTTTCACTTTCGCTTCCCAGATGATCTCCTTGTTATTGTCCCAAACATTTTCGGTATGCCAGATGCCGAAACCATCTGCCATCCAAATTTGGTTGTCATCGGTGATGTCAAAGAAAATACTGCTCGGTCCAGTAGCAAAGAAGTGATCTTTCCACCACTGAGGTTGTATTTTTTTGTCGCTTGATGGCGTCGGGTTGAACTTCTCCCATAGAGGCTCGGCATCATTGGCATTGTTGGTTCGGTACATTGCCTGATTCGAGCGGTTTTTCCCTTCGGCAACAATAATCTTGTTATCGTCATCCGCTGAAATGGCAATCGCTCCGTATGGACGGCTCGCCATATTGGTGTTCGGCGATTTATCTACCCACTCGTTGTTTTGGTAATGATAAACACGACCACCGCCCTGCTGTTGCGGGTTGCTCCCGATCGGGTAGCCTGTGCTCACCCACAGTTCCTGCGAGGCATTCAAAAACAGCCTTCTTGGCGTTTCAGGGCTGTTGGGCATCTTTTCAAAAGTCTGACCGCCATCGGTACTTTTGTAAACACCTTCTTCGTAAGCACCTACATAGATTGTTCCGCTGACTGTTTTTCCATCGATGGTAGTTGTTGTGCTTTCATCAAAAACAATGTTTCTCACCCCAACGATCTTGGCCGAGGAAGCCGAGTTTTTGGTGCCATGAGGAATGTCGGCATTCTGTTGCCAGCTTGCTCCGCCATCACGGCTGATCCACAGGCCAGCCTCTTTCGTTCCTGCAAAAATGATGTCCTCATGCTGCGGATCTACCGCCAGGCGCTCGCCAATATAACGGACATCGCGCTGATTACTCTCGAAAGCTTTCTCCACAGGAAAATTCAAAGGAGTCCAGTGTCCTCCCTGATCGGTAGATTTCAAAATATCGTTCGGATCCACCGCATCAATCGCATTACCGACTGCGATAAAAATCAAATCCGGATTCGTCTTGGCAAGGGCAATCGCATCGACATTATTGTAAGCGACTTGTTCGACGGTCAGGCCATTCATCAACTGAATCCATTCCTGTTGTTGATGATCGAATCGGTAACATCCCCCCACATCGGTGCGGGCATACAATAAAGATGCATCAGTCGGGTGCTGAAAAATTCCAGTGATGTATCCACCACCACCGATGGTTACCGAAGAAAATTGAAAGGGGTCATTTTGGGCATTGGCTGTATGCTTGCAAAAAAATAGGCATAGCAATAGCAAGGCCCAGAAAGTTTTGGGTCCACGTTTACGCATAGGTTTATGTTTAATTTTAAAAAATCTATGAGTATTACGAAGAGAATGAGCCTTTCCCCTAAAACACGCTGGAAGTCTTTAGCTCAAATGAAAGTAAAGAAATAAAGAAAATCCCTGCTGTGCGTTACTGACAATCAAAACAATAGCGGTTTTTTTAGCAACGATTTTTAATAAAATGTTAGTGTTTTGGTCTAACTACAACTCCTCCGTCTTAAACCAATCCAAATTCCTATCCTTCTCATTAAAATGCATCCCGATCAAAACGATCTTTCGGCCATAATTCAGATACGGTTCATAGTATTTTTTCTCATGAATCTGATCCAAGGCTTCACCTCTTTCGCCATCTTTCGGCTGCGGTGCATTAACCTTGAATTTGATCACATAAATATGCGTTGGGCTTTCCATCGTCATATCGATCCGACCGGTGGAGATCGATTCTTCCGTTCTGCATTTTAGCCCAAGCCCAGCCATGAAACTGAACATCACCGAAGCGTAGAACCCCTCATATTTTTGAATGTTGTTTTGAACATAATTATTGAAAGGAATGGCGGCAAACATCGCACGGACACTGGCTTCGAATTGCTCTAAGTCATTTTTGAATAAGCTACGTGCAGCTTCATTTCGTTTCAAAAGGCGGTTAGATTCTACCGAAGTCAGACTGATTAAAAAGAGCATGTTCAAGGTCATTCGAACTTCACGATTAGGGGTGGCAAGTACATAGCTGCTCCCGCCAAAAGGCTCTTGAATCTCTTCCGTAATCGTCAAATAACCTGCCTGCCAGAGCAAAGAAGGTAAATTAAAATTACTTAGTGTAAATTGCTTTAATTCCTGTGAAGACAATTCCAAGTTTTCCAAATCGTAAGTTTCATATGCACCTTTCTCAAACATCTTGGTCAAAAAAGATGGCTGGCCTGAATCCCACCAATAATTATCAAATTTCCCTTTTTTCTTTAGAAATAACAGAATGTCATATGGGTTGTAAACCTTCTCCCCGAGGTAATTATAGCCATTATACCAAGCTTGGACTTCTTCCATATCAATCCCGTCGAAGTAATCTCCGAAACAGGTATTCAACTCGTGTTGCGTAAACCCACAAATGGATGCATATGAACTATCCAGGGTAATGTCTTCAAAGTTATTTGCCCCACTAAAAAGACCTACTCCAGTAAATTTGGTTATTCCGGTCATGAAGCAAAAACGGATATACTGATCTGAGGCTTTGATGGCTGAATAAAACCCACGAAGAACATCCAACGATTTTGAAGCCAAGTCATCATCGTTCGATAGCGTATCTTGAATTGGTTTGTCATATTCATCAATCAAGACCACTACCTTACTTTGATACCTTTCATACAAGGTGCGAATCAATTCCGATAATTGTGGACCATGCCCTGATTTTTTAAAATTGTCCAAATCCAATTCGAACTTATGGCAATTATCAATCAGAGCATTTGTCAGTTGCTTTTCCAGATCTTCTATGGAAGTGTATTTGATCCCACTCAAATCAATTCTAACTACTGGATATTTCTCCGACCAATCCCATTTGTCATGAATATATAAGCCTTCGAAGAGTTCCTTCTTTCCTTCAAAAAGCGCCTGCAAGGTTGAGCACAGCATCGACTTACCAAAACGGCGAGGACGGGAAAGGAAGTAGTAACCTTTTGGAAGTTTTGTCATTTCGTGAATGTATGCTGTCTTGTCTATATATAGATAATCAGCCCCCCCTGTTCGAAGGTCCTCAAAAGTCTGTATTCCGATCGGCAATGCTTGTCTTTGGCTCATGGGATTATCCATTTTTTTGTATGGTGGTTAAAGATACTGAATTTTGGGGAAATGATGTTGTTACGATTCCTGAATGATGGAGTATACCTACATCCCTATCCCAAAATCGATTCCTCTCCGCTTCCGCTTCTTTTTAAACAAATCATCATCATCATTACGTTGCTTACCGCCATGACCTGTGTCAACACCTCCTCCGACTTGGGTTAAGGTTGCTAAAGTCTGTATTAGTTCGGACAATTTGCACAAATCATTGGGTTTTAGTCAAAGTAATGTAACATATTGCCCAATTGATTTTTGAGAGAAAATATATTTACTCGAATAACCTTTATGTATCGATACCTCAGCCTAAGTTTTTTATTCATTTTTTTGGGACATGGGTTCGCTGTTCTCGCCCAAACAGATAGCGTGTTTTTTCATGGTCAACTCAAAGAGATCAAAGGATATCTTAAATCACATGAGTTCACTCCCGAACAGCTATTAATTTGTGCTGAATATCAATCCAACCAAAGATCATCGGTTTACCTATTCGATCATTATTCCCAATACCTCAAAAGTAAGGAGCTCGAAAAATTATGGACACTGTCTTGCCGGCGATCACATAACAAGCTTTATAAGCGAATAATTAATCATCCTGAATTCAATGTGAAGCAATTTCCCAACTCAATTGGGACTCCAATACGCACTTCCCTGTTCTGTGGTAATAAAAAAGCTCTTCATTTACTACTGAAGCATGGGGCTCAGTTGGATAGCATTATCCCAAATCATACGATAGGTCCTTTGCCTTTTGCATTACGTATCAGCAACTTTAAGATGGTTGACTTATTGATCGCTGAGGGAGTTGAATTAAATACTAAAATAGGTAAAGATCAATCCGTGATCGATTATATGTTTGAGGCTGAATCGCTTTATGAGCAACGAATGAAACGGAGGTCTTCATCAAAACCCAAAAAGAAATATGATACCAGAATCATCGACTTGATTATTTCTCAATCCCATAACCATAGCCCAAGCGATCAAGTCCAGATCATGAATTTTGCGATGAGATTCAACCGTGAGTCTTTGCTTGATAAAATGCTAAAAGAGTGTAATATCGATGAAATCAAGAAAGTTGAGACCTTTTACCTTTATCAAAGTGCAATTATAAATGCGGATAAGGATTATTACCAGAAGTTGATCAATAAGGGCTTTGATGTAAATGCTAAAGACAAAATGGAGGTAAGTCCACTGATGCTGGCTTTTGGTATGGCCGAAACGCCTACGATAGTGAATCATTTGATCGATGCGGGTGCGGATATTGATACCGTCGATCGCATGGGTCAAAACATGTATTTTTATGCTGTAGAAAATGAAAAATTCAATTTTATCCCGCTCTTGACCAGTTCTAAATTAGATATCGATCATATGGACAGCCGCCATTTTACTCCCCTTTGTCATGCTGTTCAAAATCATAAATTAGATATGATCAAAATTCTTCATGCTCATGGCGCTGATGATCATGCAGTCGCTTACAAAAGAAGGTCGCCCATGGTTGTAGCTTATCATAATCATGATTTTGAAGCGATGAAACTGCTTGTCGAGTGTTCTAATCAATATCATACCATACCGCTTAAAATCACTGACCTGTTCGTGCTTTTGGCAAATGCCGATATTGACGTTGTTAAGTTGATTGGGGAGGAGCTTGATATAGACTTGGATCAAAGTATCGGTTTTGCAAATGAGTCAAGCCTATTTTCCGTGGCATGGAGAAATCCCTCTGCAGAGGCTTTAGCCTATGTGCTTCCAAAAATCAAAGACATTCATCAAATTGACCGAGATGGCCTGAATGCCATACTATTAGCGATGCGAAATCCTGTTTATGAAAAAATTGAGTTGCTGATCAATGCAGGCATCAATGTTAATCAAAAGGATCTGGAAGGTAACACGCCCATTGCAGTAGCCATCAAGCAAAAAAACATTGATATTATTGACCTTCTTATCCACGGAGGGGCGGACAAAAATGAATATTCTTCCAATGAAGAATATGGGGACGTTCCTGTGATTTTCGGTGCATTTTCTGATTACTATAACAATAAAAGCGGTTTTGAAACATTCAAAGCATTGATAAATAGAGGTTTTCCTGCTAAAACAGTTAAGCATTTGCCATTTGATTACAAAGCATATATCAACAGCATTAGTACTATATCTGACGATGAAAAAAAATCTTTAATTCAGATGATTGACTCGATATAATGTCCGAACCCCACAAAATTCATCATGAAAGTCAAAAACATGTTTACCCTGATTTACAACGGCTAAAAATGTACTTCCTGCAACAGATTATCAAAACAATCCTTAATCCCATGCCAAAAGAAGAACAATCTGACGACGATTTTAGCAGTGCAATTTAAGCCAATCTTCCCTCTTCATTTCATACTCATAAAACCCCCAATCATTGGCTATTCCCTCATTCACCTTTTTCATTCCACACCTCTGAGAAAGTCGGACTGAAGCAATATTTCCTTGATACATCCGCGCGGTTAATTTTGATAAGTACAACTGATTGAAACCATAGTCCATCAACGCCTTGCATACAGCCGCCCCGTAGCCTTTTCCCCAGTGCACATGATCGATGATATAGCCCAATTCAAGATGATCCGCTTTCTTAAACGAATCAAACAAGCCCGCCTCTCCGATCAGTTTTCCATCCCAAGTTTCAACTGCGAAAACCCCAATGCCTTTGTCATAATCGGCATTGAACCTTTTGAGTTTCTCTTTCAGGCGCTGTGCTGTCCATTCGCCATCAGAATTGGGTATGAACCGCATATTTATCGGATTTTGATAGATTACTAAAAGAGAGGCGATGTCAGATTGGGTAATCTTTCTGACCCTGATTTGATCAGATTGGAGGGTAATATCCATAAGGGTTGAGAATTATTGAGTTAGCATATAAGTATCAAAAACACTTAAAGTTTCAGCTAATGCACTCTTGATTTGAACAACTTCCTCAGCTCGAGGTCTTCCACGAAGATATAACAACCTTTCATCCCGCGAGACATAAAGTTTGATAGGTGTTTTTTACAACCTCATCGACCATTTTAAGCACAGCCTACCTAACTATATTTTACCGATTCAGTAATTATATCATCAATGCTCGCATCGCAAACATCGGTTGAAAATTGCTTCTTTGTCGCATGATATACGATCATAATTCATTATACTTTTTAGCCGTTCCTTTAGCTTTATTAGCGGGATATTTTTGATCGTTTTTGTCAATCTTATTGAGCATAATTTACTCAATGTCAAGGTCATTTTTCTCAGCCAATAAAAGGCATAGGCTAAGACATCCGCCAGTTCCTCAGGAATCAATCCATCAAAAAATGGAAAAAGGGTTTTAGCGTGATATGGGGCTTTTTGAACAGGCAAACTCAGACTGATTGGCCCCCATGTGTTGGATTCACAATAGGCCTCATGATATTGGAACAGATAACCATCATCTGTTTCACTCAATAACCCGACCTCGGTTTTGTGATATAATACCTTCGCCGACCTATTCATTACCAATCATTTTTTGAGGTACAGGAGCCATTTGATGATCAAACAAAGCCAAAACTTCATTAACCTTGTCCATCCGCAAAGTAGCTTTTCCCTGTTCCATTTCACGAACGAATCGCAAACCCACTCCCGCTTTCAGCGCAAGGTCCTCCTGTGTTAAACCAAGCTCTTTCCGCTTGCCTTTTACAAAACTGATCAAATCTTTCATATTATACCCGATAAGGTGTAAAAACATCAACTGAATTCAATATACACCCTTTAGGGTATAATATGAAATTAAAAGGAGTGTTTATACCCGATAAGGTATATTATAGGCGTGACGTTTTAGTATGACTTTTCAAAATATTTCACCCTGTCCCCCCTTGCTTCTATTCACTTCCGTGGATAGGAATTCTCAGATCATCTTATCTCTTTTACCATTTCTCAAACTGAAACAATCGGAACTACGCCCCCAGTCATCAATAGGTCAATCCAAAAACCCACAAGGGAATCACCTGACCTTCACCATATTCGATGTCATCCTTGACGACAAAGGCATCTTCTAAACCTTGGATTTGTTTCATTTTCTTATTTTTCCCACCGACCTCAAAAGTCCATTTTCCATCGATCAAAAAATCTGCTTTGGAGGAGGCTTCTACTTGGTGTTTTACCTGAAGCTGATTCATAATGAACGTTTCTCTCAGATTGCCAACATCTGGTGATTGTTCGGCTATTACGTTCATCAGACTCGGGTTTTGAAGGTACACTTTTTCTACTTTTCGAAGGGTTTTAATTCCTTCTGCTGGATTTTTCAGACTCATGATTAGGCCTGCTTTCTCAAGGTAGATCATCAAATCAGAAAAAACTGGTCGGCTTACACCAATCAACTCTGATAGCTTGGAAACGTTCGGTTTGAACGGCACGCTCTTGGAAATAATGTAAAGCAGGGATTTTAATTTATGAATGGTACCTACCTGTAAGCCAGCAAACTGGGGAATGTCCACTTCCATGATCAAGTTGGTTACATTACTTAACCGATCAGAAAATTGATTTTCCTTGAAAAATGGGTAGTAGCCATGTGCAAGATAATCATGATAATAGTTTAAAGGTCGAACCTTTGATTTGAGTAGCCAGGCCTGATATCGATGGTTCAAAATATCATCCAATGTAAAAGTAGGTACCGTTTCTTTGGTGACCATACTTAGGTACTCTCGGAACGATAAACCATGCATATGATAGGTAATCACCCGACGGCTGAGGTCAGCATTTCCCTTGTAAATATCCAATATTGAAGAACCTGTAAACACCACCTTCAGTGATGGAATGTAATCATAAATATCCTTCAGTTCCTGTGACCAATTTTGATATTTATGCACCTCATCAATAAACAAATACTTCCCACCCTTAGCCTCAAATTGAATAGCCAAGTCCAATAATTTATTTTCAGCAAAATATAAGTCATCCACCTTTACATACAAGACTTCTTTAAGCTCGGCATGCTGCAAAATTTTCTGTAAAAGCAAGGTTGTTTTTCCCACCCCCCTTGCTCCAACAATGGCTGTCATTTGGTTTTCCCAGTTAATTTCCTGATCCAAATAACGAATAAAGTCGCTGTTTACTCCTCTTAACAGGAGCATCATCTTATTTCTGAGCGTCTGCATGGTTTAATTTGTGAATTTAATTTCACAAATATAGTAAAAATTGTAAAATTAATTTCACAAAACATATCATATATTGTAAAATACACTTTGCAACAAACTCATTTCTTGCCACTCAACACTCTTCGGCCAGCATTTCTCAGTTCACCATTCGGCCCCACGTAGCGATATAAGGTCTGACGACAAACGCCTAATTCTTTACACAATTCACTCACTTTGGTAGATTTATCTTTCATCGCCGCACAAGCCAAGTGTACTTGATGACGGGTTAAGGCAAACTTCCGTCCACCTTTTCGCCCTCGGGCTCTGGCAGATTCCAAGCCAGCAATGGTGCGCTCACGGATAAGTTCGCGCTCAAATTCTGCCAAGGAAGCGAAAATACTGAAGACGAACTTTCCACTGGCGGTAGTGGTGTCAATACTGGCTCCTTTCCCGGTAAGTACCTTCAGGCCAATACCTCGGTCGGATAGGTTTTGTACAATTTCAACCAAGTGCCTCAGTGACCGACCAAGCCGATCGAGTTTCCAAACCACAAGGGTGTCCCCATCACGCAGGGCCTTCATGCAAGCCTGCAGCCCTGGCCGATCCTCTTTGGCTCCAGAAGCTTTATCGGTATAAATTTGATCTTCACCAATCCCAATTTCTTTCATGGCATCAATTTGCAGGTCGAGCGACTGCTCCCCATCTGCCTTGGATACACGTATATAAGCGATTTGCATATTTTTTCTTCTTTTAGGTATGTGGCAATCTATATGTTATAAAATGATGCTTACACAAAGCAAGCATTACCAAAAAGTGCATTTTAGTGCATTTAGGTCAAGGGTTTATGTGTCAATTAAACGATGGTTTGTACAACACTCCTATTTCTACTTGCAAAATTTCTTAAAAGTGTAACTTAACTTGTAGCTTTATCTATGGCACACATAACCTGTCAAAATTTGAATAAGTTACACCTTTTGACAAAAAAAGGTGGTAGTGGGCTAAACAGGTTGATTAGGGTATATTTATAACATCGTCGCTGCAGCATGGTTTACATGTCATGAGACATTATACCGAAATTACTTGTAAGCATTGTCAAAGCAATGATATTGTGAAAAATGGGCACCGTCCTAATGGAGACCAAAGGTGGAGATGTAAAAGTTGCAAGAAAAGTTTTCAGGTAACTTATCGTTCAAATGCTTATCAGCCAGGCGTTGAAGATAAAATTGATGAAATGACTCTTAATTCCTCTGGTGTGCGAGATATTGCTAGAGTTCTCAAAATAAGTAAGTATAAAGTTATGAGTCATCTAAAAAAAACGTCTGCAAAATAAACCCTTATTTATTAGATCAGTTGGAGCGAGATACTCTGAGTGAATTGGAAGTAGAAATAGGCTATTCAACCGAATGGGACGAGTTTTGGAGCTATGTAGGGAATAAAGCGAATCAACGTTGGACTTGGTATTTGATTGAGAAAAAGTCGGGAATAATCATTGCTTGGGAAAATGGAAGGCGCAAAGACTCCGTTCTAAAAGAGCTATTACTCAAGGTTGCTAAATTCCCTATCAAGATATGCTATACCGATGACTGGGGAGCCTACCAAAGACTTTTCCCTGAAGAGTATCTGCACTTAATTGGTAAGGATGAAACTTGGAGAATAGAACGCAAGAATCTCAACTTCAGACAACACATTAAACGTCTGGCTCGCAGAACTATATGCTTTTCAAAGAGGGAAGATATTCATGACAAGGTGATTAGTATGTATATTGAGCGGTATTATTTCAAACATGGTAAATACTCCGCATCAGCTTAGAATAAAAAGGGTGGATCAACCGAATTGACCCACTACCAAAAAGGTTTTCGGCTTACTCATCCAAAAACCATTATCATATTTTCGAGAGGGTTCACTCAATACCTCTCTAATCGATTTTCAACTCCTCCGGCTTAAACCAATTCAAATTCTTCTCCTCATCACTAAAATGCATCCCAATCAGTACAATCTTCCGACCGTCATTCAAATACGGCTTATAGTATTTTTTCTCATGAATCTGATCTAATGCCTCGCCTCTTTCGCCGTCTTTAGGCTTCGGAGCATTCACCTTAAATTCCACTACATAAATATGAGTGAAAGTTTCCAGCACCATATCGATCCGACCTGAGGAAATAGCTTCTTCGGTTCGGGTCTTTAAACCCAATGCCATCAGATAAGCATAAATAACAGAAGCATAATACCCCTCAAATTTATTGATATTGTTTTGCACATAATTGTTATATGGAATCGATGCAAACATCGCTTTGATGGCTTTTTCGAAATCACCTAATTGATTATCAATGATCGCATCATAAGCCTTATAATTATGATGCTGACTACTTTGTCTTAGGGTGGTTAAATCACTGAAAAATAACTTATTCAAAGAAACCTGAACCTCATTATTCGGGATCGCCATTCTGTAACGGTACCCTCGCATCGGAATTTTTATCTGCTCGGCAATCGTCAGATAACCCGCCTGCCACAATAGCGAAACCAAATTCAGGTGATTCAAATCAAATTGCTTCAACTCCTCCGACGGCAACACCAAATTATCTATCTGATAGGGCATCACCTTTCCTTGAGAAAATATCTTGGTAATAAAACTCGGCTGACCTGAATCCCACCAGTAATTGTCCACCCTACCCTCTTCACTCAAGAATAATAAAATATCATATGGATTATAAACAGGGTCTCCAAGATAGTTATACCCGTTGTACCAGGCTTTTACCTCCTCCATATCGATATCTTCAAAATAATCGCCAAAACAGGTATCCAATTCCTGCTGGGTAAAACCACAAACCGACCCATATTTTGGGCTAAGGGTAATGTCCTTGAAGTTATTCGCACCGCTAAATAAGCCAACACCCGTGAACTTGGTAATACCAGTCATGAAGCAAAAGCGGATATGTTGATCTGAGGCTTTGATGGCTGAGTAAAACCCTCGCAAAACACTTAATGACCTTGCCGCTAAATCATCATCATTCGATAGCGTATCCTGAACAGGCTTATCATATTCATCGATTAAAACCACTACCTTTAAGTTGCACTTTTGATGAATCTTGAAGATTAACTCTTCTAATGCGCTCCCAAGACTGGTTTGAGGTTCCAATTCGATCTCAAACAATAGTGCATTATTTCGTAAAACCTTCCAAATTCTTGCTTCTACATCATCAATATCCTTATACTCTGTCGCTCCCAAATCAATCCTTACCACCGGATATTGCTCTGACCAATCCCATTTATCATGAATATACAAACCTTCAAACAGCTCTTGCTTTCCTTCAAATAAAGCTTGCATCGTTGAGCACAACATTGACTTACCGAAACGACGAGGACGGGAAAGGAAGTAGTAACCTTTTGTTAGTTTTGTCATTTCATGAATATAGGCTGTCTTATCTATATATAGGTAGTCAGCCCCTCCTATTCGAAGGTCCTCAAAGGTCTGTATTCCGATCGGCAATGCTTGTCTTTGGCTCATGGGATTGTCCATTTTTTTGTATGGTGGTTAAAGATACTGAATTTTGGGTGATTCCATACCTTCGAATTAAACTTAGGAATTCATTCCCTTTGAATGCCCAGAACTTGTTGGAGTGATAGGTTGTATCGGGTAATTATCCTGATTGAAAAACAAAGTAGCTGGCACATTGAAGTACTGAACTAATCTCGCAATAATATCTTTTGAAGGGTGCTTTCCTGCAAAAAAGTTGGATATGCTTTGTTTTGAACCAAAATAAGGGATCAAATCCTGTTTTTGTAAGCCTTGTTCTTCAAGTTCAGATAATAAATATTCCTGAACAGACAATTTGCCCAAATCAGAAAAACGCTCGTCTTCATAGGCTTCAATTGCATCGGTCAGCGCATCCTTGAAAATATGCTCGACGGTGTTGAGCTCCTCTTTTTCCAAAAATAAATCAAGCTGAGCAATCGCAATATCAAGCTCATTGTCATTTTTTATTCTCATAGCTTTTCTATTTTTTGTTGATCATATTCTTTGTGCGTAAACAGACCACGAATGAAAAAGGTAGCCCCTGTTTCATAGAATTCTACCTTGGCTACCAACCGGTATTTATTTGCACCAATATTAAATACCACATTCCTTCCCACTTTATCTGGTGCCCTGAATGCACTTTTTAGATCATGAAAATTAGAGAATGAACCACTTTCAACCGTAATCATCCACTTTTTAAGAGGTACCAAGCTATCCGGATGATCTTGTGCGAAATCATGAATCCGCTTTTTACTAATAATCCTATTTCTCTTCTTTAACATACGCAAAAGTACACGTTTTAATTAATTATATCAAAAATAATTCAGCATAAGACTACATCTCCATCCCAAAATCCATACCTCGCCGCTTCTTTTTCTTAAACAAATCATCATCGTCATCGTCATCACGCTGTTTACCGCCATGACCTGCGCCACCGCCTCCCCCGCCTTGGGTCAAGGTTGCCAAACTCTGCATCAGATCATCCCAAAAGCCACCGCCTCCCGATGATCCACCTCCCGCACTCCATTCCATTGGGTAGGCAGATGAATACTCCTGCTCTTCGCTTCGGCTCTCACTAACTGCCAATTCAAAACTGTCAAAGCCCAACGGCTTCAAGCCTATTCCACAATCCTCCAACGGCACGGTGATATTGCTTTCTTCATCAAACAATGAAAATCCGTGCTTTTCGTCCACCCCAATTTTGATATGGTGTCGGTTCATCAGCCAATGTTTCATATCCATGTAATTGTCCGTGGCTTCTACCGCCTTGACAAAAGCATTAAATACCTGCCCCAATTGCTCACTTTTGCACTGAAGATTCTTGCTAAAGGCAAAGTCGGAAATTCCCAAATCCCGTGCGCTCACCTGTCGCCCGTCCGCAAGGATGAAATTCATCCCCTTGACTGCCTTCCCGCTACTTAATTGCTTTTCCGTTCGCTCTACCTTCACATCATAAATCTGCATCTGTTTCTCAAACCCATCAAACCTGCGGTTCAGATACAGGGCGTTGGTGATCTGCAAGCGTAGCAATTGATGTTCAAACATGGTTTTCATTTGCTTGTCGGAAATATTGAAATCCCCCCGATTGAACATCTGCTTATCTTCATCCTTCCAAAATTCAGTATCGCCAAGGACTTTGTTTTGCTTTAGTTCAATGCCCGTTTGCGCCAATGCTCCATTGAAATCCTTGGTGGTCTGACTGCACAAAAAAGTATTGAGAAACATTTTGTCATACTTAATCATTTCCTGCTTCTGCCCCTTCACCGCCTGTTTGAAACGCTCTTCACCAAGGGCATTCATCAATTCAGATAGCTTGAAACTTTGAGTGTGGTTGGAGATTTTCAAGTCCCCTTTTGCTGATTTCTCCACCTCAAAGCCCCGCTTTCTGAAAAAAGGAATCATCTTCGCCCAATGTGGCTTGCCCAAGGATTGGGTCATGACCATTGCCCGAATGGTGTTGTTCCATTCTTTCTTCTCCCCACGGATTATTTTTACAAGTTGGTTCATCGTGGCATTGGAAACCAAAGCCTTATTCACCACGCCATAACTTGCCTGTAAATCAGATCCTTTAAATTGTGTATTCCCGACTTTGTAATTCAGTCCATTGATTTCCCGTGTTCTGGAATGGGTTTCATAACCAACGAATATATTGTCCTTCTCCAAAATGAGATTATAGTCATACAGATTATCCGTCGCCTTCATCGCCAAATCAATTGCTTTCCTCATAGGGGATTGGAACATATCCTTAAGGATTTTTTGAGTGGTCGCCTCCATGTCCGATCCACGGAATTTTTGACCGTTAGGCAGTACAAAGTTTATCCCGTCAGGCTGTCCTGAATATTGGTCATAGGAAAGATTCATTTCAATGCCGTAGTCATCTTTCAGCTTGGTCTGAACTCCCCGCAAGTCGGTAAGGGATTCGGCTTCCTTGATTAGATTGCTTACCAACAACTCGAACTGAACCTTTGAGTTTAGCGGGGATTCCTCCTGCGGTTGAGTTTGTTTCGCCCCTGTCTGAATCTGCTGTGCATTCAACCCAATATCGCTATCCGAAATTGTACTGCCGTCTGCAAGGGTAAATGAAAAGGCTGACAGTTCCCCTGTGGTCGCTTCGGTTACCGCATTCATCTGAATGCCGTATTTTTGATTTAATTCCTGCGCCATTTGCCCCACCGATTCGGCTTCCCGCATTACTTCCTTAATCGCCCGTTCTTCTTTTGACACTTTGGGGAACTGCTTGCGTAGTTTTCCGAACGATACACCCACTGCGCTCCCCTTCACGGGCTTATCGCTGTTCGGTAGGAGGAATTGCACTCCGTAATCTTTCCCTGTCTTAGAATGCTTTAAAATCTCTCCTTTTATCCCAACTTCCTGCAAGCGGGTAAAAAAATCATGTTCATCCTTTGAGGATTTGAAAATCTGCTGAACAATTTCCTTTGCATTGGTTGTATCTACCGTCAATCCGTCATTGTTCTTGTGGATTGCCTCGACTAATTCACCAATCTTAAATCCCATTTCGCTACCCTTGACCTTAGTCCCGTCTGCCATTTTGAAAGAAATTCCATAAGGCTTTTGGGTCTTGGACTGCACCAAAATATTTACCTCAACTTCATGACGGATTTTCATCAATGCCACAAAATCATCCAAACTTTTACATTCAGGGACAATCTCTTTTTTTACCTGCTCAAAAAATGGTTTTAGGCTCTCGCCTTTCTCTGCCCCTCCGTGCAAATAGTGGTCAATCGTTGATGCCGACCAACCAATTTTACTGCCCGAAAAAGCGAAGCCGTCCACTTTGAAACTCAAGCCTTGAAACTGCCCGTCCTCCTGCTTCAGCTGAACATCAATCCCCTGATCTTTCAGTGCTTTTGCCAGTTCAAATTCATTCCTTACCAACTGACTACCAACTAATCCATCAATTGTACTTTTAATGGATTGCATCGCCTTCATCATCTTAGGATTACGGTCTCGGACTTCGAAGTCAAAACCCACTTCCTGCGATAAATCATTCGAAGGGTGAAGGCCAAATTCTTGCTCCAATGCCGTGGTAATTTTGCTGTTATCAAGGTAGTTGAAAGAGTCCTTGACCACCTTCCCATTTTTATCCACTCGGCTCAAAACAAGGTGCACATGCTGATGATCTGTATCGTTGTGTTTGATCACTACATAGTCACAATCCCTATACCCTTTTTGCTGAATAAAGGCCTTTGCAATCTCTGCCATTTGTTCATTGCTTACCTCGTCTTCAGGAGCAAAACTCAAAGAGGTATGATCCACCACTTTTTGTAGTCTTGTGCTCAACGAATGCTGAAAGCCATCAATATGAGCATTGAATTGCATCGCTAATTCATTTGGTATATCAGATAATACTACCAGCTCTGAGCCCAAAAGGATTTCGGCATTTTTACCTTCCTGCAAACAGTAATTGAAGACTCCCAAAAAGTTGGTTCCTAAGTTCGTTTTTGCAATCATCAGCTCAACTTAAAATGCTTTCGGATTTCACAAAGTAACTCTATCAGTTCTGATCGGACAGTCTTCAATGCCTCTCCTTCGGGTGCATAAAACTCATTCATATTCAGTTTTCTTGCGACCTGATTCAGGTTGTTACCGATACTTACCAGCTCTCTGGCCAAAGCAATAGTCTCAGAATGATTAGCGATTTTCAAGGCTCCTTCCTCCATCACCAGTGCACGTAGGATGTCCTGCTTTTTACATTTTCCCTGCTTGGCATAATCCTCCAAACGAGTGAATTCTTCCGGTGAAAATGACACCTCTACCCGGCGTTCTTTGTTGTTAATTGTTTTTGTTCGTGGCATAAAAATATAAGGTTAATATTGAGCAAAGCGATCACTATAATGAAAAGCGAAGCGATGAATTTAATTTTTAAGGGAACCGAAAAAATCGAGTGGTTTAAAGCCGGAAATATATTTTCCGGAATTAAACATGGCTCGCTCCTGCTCTGCAGTATAATGTACAATCTTTTTAAATAACAAGCAAGCCTTTAAACATTACAACAAACTGACCGGCTTCCGTTTAGCTGTACAATTAAAAAGAGCCTTTTCCATCCGTTGAAAAAGAGGATCAGGGTAAAATGGATTTATAAATAGTACTTAGCCAATTAATCACAAAAAGTGTTTTCCTTCCTTTAACCTAAGTAATAATTTTAATTTGTCCCTTTAACCTAAAATATTGTCCCTAAAACATCCTCAAATTGTCCTCAAAATGTCCCCTCAATGTCCTTTTTTGAGGGGCCCACCTGTCTGAATAAAAAACAAAAATTTATAACTATTCGAATAATTATACTGATTTTCATATATTATCCATCAAACATCAACCTCCAATCAGAATGGCGAAGCTCAACTGGAAAGAAATTCTCAAAAATATCATTGAACAAATCAATATTGAGACCTATCATCTGTGTTTTAACGGGAAGGGAAAGCTGAAAAGGAAACAGCTTTTTGAAAGGATGACCGAAAAAGGTGTTATTCCAATCGGGGTCAAAATAGACACCTTCTACCGACGCCTTCGCCATCACGAAGTAATGTTCAACGGATTACTAAATGAACGCATCGCAATTATCGAAGAAGTACTTGAAGAGCAACAAGTCAATGAAAATAACAGGCACCTTCAACAGCTGAAACAGAACTTGAAAGAGGAATTGGAAATGACTACTACATCACCAAACACGCTGAGCTATCAGGCTAAAGGGACTACCGAAATAAAGTCAAAAAATGGTGTTTTAACTAAGCCATCAAAATTAGTTAAACTGAATAATCGTCAAAAGGATATAAATAATCACAATACCACCAATGTTCAGATTGACCCTTTTGAAAATTTAAAAGAACCTCCATCGGATCATACTCAAAATTCCTCAGTCACCGTAAAGATAACGCCCACCGAAAAAGGGTTCTTCACTTACGAGGATTTAGCTGAATTTCATAAACCGATCAACTTTACTGACTACAAAACTCCGCTCATTGAGAAGGCAAAAGCAAATATTGGAACACCTCCTGATAGCGAAGATTTCAAATATCTTGCTGAATGTGAAAATGGAATAAATTATGATAATAATGAGGGAGCCTTACGTTATGGAACCATCCCCTACAACCAAAATATCGACCGATGGATACGAATGTCAGATTATGATTTTGAGGAGAAAGTAGTTTTACCTTACCGGATGATTAATGATAGAAATAGATGTAAGTGGGAGGTTTTTCAGGGCAACGGAGTTGAAATGACGGAGCTCGAATTTCGCTATATGTTCGCAAGGATTATAAGCATCAATTATGTCTCGCCCGTACATGAGACTTGGTACCAAAAGAAATATCCTGAAATTAAAGTTTTTGGAGTGAGGTGAAGGTGCAATCTACTAAAATACGTTTACATTTTTGGTACCAATCGCTTGATATGACCCTATTTTTTTCCACTCATCTCTTGGCAGAATATCCCGATTTTGGTGGCTGAGGTCAAGGGACTGTCGAGCTTGCGAGACCGTTCACTTTACCCTTGAGGTCAGCTTCCAGAAATTGTTTACCTTAGGATGAAGGGGAAATGGAATATTTACCACCCCAAAAAAGGATTTAGGCAATGCTTTTCAATATTTCCTCAACATGTTTGACCGAATGATCAACTATGCGCAAGATGGGCTGTTGCTGCCTGACAATAACTTAATAGAAAATCAAACTCGACCAATCGCCATTGGACGCAAAAACTATATGTTCGTAGGTTCAGAAAGTGATGGACAATGGGCCGAGATGTTCTATTCCTTCTTTGCCACATGTAAACTCAATGGCGTGAACCCGACCCAATGGCTTACCCATGTTCTTGAAAATATCCGATCAACTCCTAAAGATAAGTTAGAGAGGTTGTTACCTCAGAAAAACAGTTAGTTGTTGGGCTAACCCTTCACCACGGAATCAGTATTAAAAAACTCCAGCATCAAACCCATTAAATTTTGGCTTGAAACTGAAGTTTTCTTTGTCACCTACACCTTCATCATCGATTTGCTGATGATGGTTCCATTTTTTAGATGAACCTGTACAAAGTAGGTTCCCGTGGAAAGGTGGGCAAGGTTTACGGTCACCTCATGGCTGAGTGCTGTTTCAGTCTGAAAAACCTTTTGACCCATTAAGGAAAAGACCGTCACCCGCTGGATTTGATCCTTTGCTACGATATTCAATTCACCTGATGTTGGGACAGGAAACATTTTTATATTCATGGTCGGACGACTTGCTTCCAGTGGTTTTTCATCAAATGACATCAGTGATTTTATGGCCTTCAACGACAGGTTTTGATTGAAAACTTTGACCTCGTCAAGTACCGCCTTTAGTCCGTAACGGTCAGCATGCTCATTACTTTTCCCGATAATTAGTGGTAAGCTGCTTGAATGCAATGCGCCAGAAAAGGGCTGATAATGATTCAGTTTACCATCGATATAAATTTCCATGGCTGAACCCGTATATTGAACGACAACATGTTGATATTGATCTTTTTCCAATGGCTGTTTGCTGTCGAGATCACTGATTCCTTTCGCTGTTTTTATGGTAAACCGCAGGATATTCCCTGGAATGATGGACACCTTAAACCGCTGGCTGTAATCACCGTGGGAAATAATGTACTGTTCTTCAGATTTAATCGCCGATGGCTTTATCCAGAAACTTACTGCAAATGGTTGATCAAAATTTATCGGTGAGCCGTTGGGTATTTTTATAAAATCATCGGTACTCCCAAAGCGAAAGGCCTGTCGGGGTTTACCCGTTGGATCGACATAAGCAAAAAGTCCATGCTTTTCCCCCTGAAACGATGAACCTGCATTGCCGAGATTCTCCACGGACCCATTATTGAAAGAGTAATATAAGACGGGCTTTGGAGTATCTGTCGATAAACCTTTAACCAAATATTGCTCTTCCGCTGTGGCCTCCTGATCTCCTTCTTTGGCAATCGCCTCAATCTTCACCACCTGTGCGGTTTTTGGCATATCGATATTTATTTCTGTACCGATATGGGACGATAGCTCTCCCTGAATTCTCCAATGGACTTCCCCTTTAAAATCCTCGGGAACTTTAGCCACAAAATGCCCTTTTGTCCCTACGGCCACAGGACTTTCGAGCTTGCTTTCGATACCCGTAATCAGTTTTCGCTGTGCTGAAAATGAAAAATCCTTTTGAGAAAGTAAAGTATGGGCTTTCATCATTTTTACCTGTAAATGTTGCAGGCCATGCACTCTTGGCACTTCAAACTGCCATTGAGGCTCATCTGTTGTTGCTGCAAGGTCTCCCAATTGCCAATGAAAAGTTGTCCCCTCTTCAGGGTGCTTGACCACGGCTGTAGCTTTAATCTGTTCTCCCATCACCAACTCAGGATCGTCCACGGCCACGGTAATTATTTTAGCCGTCTCAGCGGGGAACCCCTTATATTGATAATCAACGATCTGATTTCCTGCGAGCAGGTGATTTCCATTTTCCTTCAGTGTTTCATTGCTCGGTACAAAAGTCAATAGCACCACCTGGTCCGGCTGAAGGTTAATTTGCATGTTGCCGCTGACCTGTTTAGCGATGAACTTTTCCGAAATGGCATCATAAACCTGAAATGAGCCAGGCTGAGGCACATTAACAGTGATGGATTGTTCTGTTCCGAAGGGGTTGTAAATCAATCGACTTTCAAACTTGGTATCCGTAAAGAAATCCGTTTTGTTCAAATTCAGGATATTGATTCCCTCAACAGTTGAAGGACTGAGTACCGCAGCCAAATAGCCAACACTTGACCCACTGTACAAGGATAAATTGGTCTTTGCCCATCCGCCTTTTATGGCATCTCCCATGGCAAGTGGCGATTGGCTACCCCACTGTTCCTTAATAGATTCATATGGAATAGCTGCCGAAAAATCATGTGATTTCGACCACGCCAAAGAAGCTGATTCATTATTTTGTGCCTTCATGATGGTCGGGTAAAACAGTGCCGAGGCATGTGCAAGATGGTATACCCACTTACCAATTGCTTTGGCAAAGCGTTTGTCGTAGCGCACCATGGGCACCAATGCGGCAGCATGTTGAAAACCATTCATTACAAAGGCATAGTCATCACCTCCATCGTTGGCTTCTCCTATCAATCCAGAAACATTATAGTCGCCCCAAACACCCGAGATACATCCCCAACCACGCAAGGGTCCCCGATCAAAGCACCAGTTGACCATCTTTTCAATGTCGTAATGAGTACCTTCCTCGGCATTCATCCGTGCAGCCGTATAAACCCCATAAGGCAACTGAATTTCATAGGAAGGATTCCCCTTGTATTGATTCAAAAAATCCATGGCCAGCATGGCGTCATTTTTATATTTTGACTGATGCGTTTGGTGATAGGCATTATATAAAATCCAGGCAATTGCCCCTGCTGATTCTGGTTCTTTGACACCCGTGTGCAAAGGCTGCTTGGTTTTCAGGTTATACGCCCGATAGTCCATATCAGGAATTTTATATTGCGGCAGATATTTTCCGCCCAAAGCGGACACTGCCGAACACCACTGGTCTGCAATATCCGTAAACTGAGTGCTGAATTTTGATTGATCTTCAGGGTAAAGATCATATAGCTGGTAAAAAAACACATTGGGCATGGTTTCATACCACCAATCATGCCCACTGTTTGATGCATAATTATTCAGGTAAACGTATTCACCGTTTTTCTCATTAAAAAACTCTTTGGTTTTCGATACCCAGTCTATGCCATTACTCGCCGACTTATCGATGCCCACCAATGAGGCCCCAACCACGGCTGGTAAAATATTAATGGCTTCGGCCTGTTCCCCCTGATGGCTCGACCCCACGTAAGTATCCAAATAAATGGGTGAAATATCAGGGAAATTATAACCTGTGCCTTTTACCGACGACAAAGGCAGATATGGGCCCGACTGTTGAAGGTCAAAAACGAGGTGGTCATAATTTTTGCTCACCTGCTTCCAGTCCCTACTCAGGTAGGGGGTCATCTTTGCTTTAGGAAATTGTTCAATCCTATTGATATCAATCTGTTGAGCAAAACAGGAAAACCCAAGGCAAGCCAAAGCGATGGTAGAATATAAACGTTTAGTCATGATTAAATTTTATTTTTTTATTTCCCTGAATGATTAAAAAAGTATTTGGCTGAAGGTCAGTTTTTCCGATGAGCACTTTTTGATGATGAATGTTGATCGACTGGGCGTGATCAGAAAAGTTAAAAATTGCCTGAATGGTTTCCCCCTGGTATTCTCTTGAAAAAAGAATACAATCAGCATTCATTTTGAGGTATTTATACTCGCCGAACTGTAATGCTTTATGATTACTCCTCAGTTGAAGTAATTGTCTATACTGGTGCAAGAGACTCTGCTCATTTCGCTCCTCTTCCGCTACATTGGTGTGTCGATAATCCTGCCCCACTTTAATCCAGGGGGTATGATCTGAAAAGCCTGCATGGCTAAAATCATTCCATTGCATTGGGCTGCGGGATTTGTCCCTGTTGTTGTCGTTGGCCACTTGCATGGCTTCCTTTTCATTTTTACCTGCGCTGCGTGCTAAATGGTAGTGCGTCATGGCCTGAATATCCCTGATTTCCGTGGTGTCCTTGGCGATAATGTTGGTCATGCCGATTTCCTCACCATAATAAATAAAGGGTACGCCTTTGGCTGTAAGCATCAGAGCGGCAAGGCAACTCGCACGGTCAGGGTCATTATTGGCAAGGCGACTCATTAACCGAGGCATATCATGGCTGCCAAAAAACAAGGTGGGGTACCCTGGCATCTGCCGTTCCATATCCTTCAGCTCCCGAAATATACGGTGGGCATCAAAGTGGGGAATACTGCCAAAATTGAAATTGAAGGGCACATCAAGCATTTTCGGCGACTGGTATTGTTTGAGGACTTTTAGCTGATCACTCCCTACTTCTCCTACCAAAAACTTGTCAGGATATTCATTCAATACCGATTTTATCATGCCGATCGCCTCTTTCACTCCCTTCTGATCCACATCGAATTTGTGCACCTGCTGCCCTTTTTTAACAGGGTTATCTTTACGATCAGGGTCAGTGGAAAGAAAATTGATAACATCCATGCGGAAGCCATCTACCCCCAGCTCTAACCAAAACCTCAAAACCTTGGCCACCTCGGTTTTAACCTTGGGATTTGCCCAGTTCAGATCCACCATTTTTTTTGCAAACTTATGATAATAGTATTGCTGAGTTGTGGAATCATAAGCCCATGCCTTGCCTCCAAAAAAGGAGTCCCAGTTGTTGGGCTGATCACTCCAGATATAGTAATCCCTGTAGGGGTTTGTTTTCGACTTTCGGGATTCCTGAAACCATTTGCATTCTGTTGAGGTGTGATTGATCACCATGTCCATGATCACCTTAATATTCCTGCGGTGTGCTTCGTTAATGAAGTTTTTGAAGTCCTTCAGGTCACCGTAATCAGGGTCTATCTGGTAATAATCTGCAATATCATAGCCATTATCCACCTTTGGGCTTTTAAGAAATGGGGTAAGCCACACCCCTTTGATCCCCAACGACTGCAGGTAGTCAAGCTTGGAGGTCATGCCTTTAAAATCACTTTTGCCATCATGGTTACTGTCCTTGAAGCTGGGCATATAAATTTCATAAAAAACAGTGGACTTCCACCACGGTTCATGTTGCGCCATGGCTGAAAAAGAAATCAGGAGCAACGCAAAAAATAGTAGAGCAGGCTTTTTCATTGATTAACCGTTTAAATAAAAAAAGCGCAGCCATTCTACTGACTGCGCTATATTTAAAGCATCAGCGATGCTTATTTTTCTGTATTGTAAATTTGATCGATCTGAGCGGCTGTCAATACTTTTTTGTAGATACGGATATTGTCCATAGATCCACGGAAGTAAGCCTCGCCAGTAGAGTTATCGTCTGCCTGAACTTCACTTGAAAGCATATCCTGACCAATGATAAGGTCTTTTTGCTCTTTCAAAGTTCTCAAAACACCTTTAGCATCTGTCCAGTTTTTAGCTTCCTGTCCATTCACATAGAATACCATTCCATTCTCGCCGAAAGTTACTGCAACTTGGTACCAAGTATCTTTTTCCAAAGTGATAGATTCAGAATCTTTGTCAATGGCACCTTCTGGCTCAATTGCTGGTGTAAAGAAAGGCTTGTTGGCTTCTTGCAACTGAAATTTGTAACCATTCCAACGGTTCAAAGAAATAAGGTAGTTACTTGGTGCACTTTCAGTATATTTTACCCACATAGAGATTGTGATTTCTTTAGGGTTCAACAATGTGCTGTAAGGAACTGTAATGTTGGCACCTTTATCAAAAGATACCGCTTTACCAGCTTCACCATTGTGGTCTTCCGCCCATTGTACTGTACCTTCACCTGATTTTTTTGGTCCTACCTGGAATGTACCGTCATGTTTGTTACCAGACATGTCTTTTACCGTGGTGCCTTCACCCTGGTCGAAAGTATAGTAAGCTACCAAATCCTCCGCAGCGATTGGCTGAACTTTTTTAGTTTCGAAAACCTCGATGGCAGCCTTCAAGTTGGTGTCCATGTTATCAACTGCAGCTTGCGTAGCGTCTTCTTTGGCATTGATTTCTTTTGCTGGCTCCAAAACGGCATTCAATTCGTCCTTGGATCCTTTCATGTACTCTCCTTCTTTGTTTCCTTCAACGGCATTGTCATAAAGGTCCTGAGCAGTAGCAATGGTTTTTGCCAATTCGGTTTTGTCGGCTTTAGGCGCTGGAGCAGCATCGTCACTCTTTGAACATCCTGCCACAACAAACATGAGGGCGATAAAAGCGAAAAATAAATTTTTCATTGTATTGATTATTTAAAATTAAAAAAATTGAATTAAATATTATTGTTAAAATCACGTTCACTTTGTGGAATCGGCATATAGCGGTCTTTTTCAAAGTTGAACTGATTTTCGCCAAGGGCTTTTTCTGCATAGTCTTTTCCGTAGCGCATCAAATCAAAATAACGCTGCGACTCCATTCCGAGCTCCACACGTCTTTCATGGCGAATAGCTTCACGCATTTGCTCTTGTGAAGAAGCTACCACATCAGGCAAAAGATTCGAAGGTACCGCGCCATGGTTAGGGAGGTTCTCATCGAATAAATATGCCTCGCGGGCTCTTTTTCGGAGCTTATTCAATTCCGTTGCCGCTTCGGCTATTTTGCCCAGCTCATTTGCCGCTTCGGCTTTGATCAAAATCACTTCATCCAAACGGATCAGCTTCACATCAAGATCAGCGTCCTGCTTGGTTCCTTTTGGAATTTCACTCAATGGCTGCAAGAATTTTTTACCTACAAAACCTGTAGCCGACCATGAAGGGTCAAAGTCCACGCCATCGAACCATTTCTGGCCATCACGACCAAGGGTATAATCAAGGCGAGGGTCTGCCACACCGTCAGGCGTTTGTTCAAACTCATCAACAAAATTCTTGGTAGGGGTATTGAAACCGTAACCATTTTCGTCGCGAGGGGCGAACCACTGATTCAGGATATTTCCCATCATTGGATTCATGCCAGCAACCTGCTGAACTTCAAAAATGGATTCCTGATTGTTATCGTGGCTTACCTTGAAATTATCACCATAAACTTGCTCAAGCTGGTAGCCCATTCCTTCAACGGCAGCGGCTTCATCATAAGCTTGTTGCCATTTTTTCTCATAGAGGAATGTTCTTGCCAAAAGTGCCGATGCAGCACCTTTGGTTACTTTGCCAAGCTGTGCACCTGGCCAGCTTTCTGGCAGCTCATCCTTGGCTTCCATAAGGTCCTGCTCGATTTGCGCATAAACTTTATCGATAGCACTTAGTGGCGTGTGCACTTCCTCGGGATTGTCTGCTGGTTGCAATTTTAATGGCACAGCCCCATAAACCCGAGCCAAATTGAAATACTGATAAGCCCTCAGGAATTTTGCCTGAGCAATAATCTGTGCTTTATCCGTATCGTCCATTTTTACCGCAGGTGTGCGGGCAATCACATTATTTGCTCGGGCGATACCTTCATAGCAGTGTTTCCAGTACAGCTCCACATAACCATTATTGGGCAGTACCTGGTGTTTTTCAATGAACTCAATATCCGCCTGATCTCCAGGTAATCCACCTTTTACGGCATCATCAGAGGCAATATCTCCGAACACCCAAAGGGCGTTCGCGGAGTTATTGTACAACAGGCTATTGTATGCTCCAGCCAGAGCGGCTTCGGCATGTGCCTGCGTTTTGAAGAAGGTGTCAGAGTTATAAACACCTTCCATTTTTTTGTCTAAAAAGTTTGAACAGCTTGTTGCTCCGAATCCCAGCGCAACAATGATCAATAATTTAATTACCTTTTTCATAGTTTCTTAGAATCCAAGTTGAACACCAAATACGAATGACTTTGCAGTAGGATAAGTTCCCCAGTCGATACCTGCAGCGATATCGCCTTCCGAAGCACTGTTTCTGCTCACGGTCATTTCAGGATCAAGCCCTGAGTATTTTGTGATGGTGAAAAGGTTATTGGCAGAAGCATATACTCTCAGGCGGCTGATGTGCATTTTCTCACATGTTGCTTTAGGGAAAGTATAGCCGATTTGAATGTTTTTCAGTCTTAAATAATCGCCATCCTCAAGGAATCTTGTCGAAGGTAAAGTATTGTTGGCTTTGCCTTTCCATGAGGCTCTTGGCTGGGTGTTGCTTGTGCCTTCGCCAGTCCATCGCTCGTCGTAATAGCGCTTGGTAACGTTAAACGGACGGTAAAAACCTTCAATGTCGGTATTAATCTGAGAATAGATTTTATGCCCGCCTGCTCCCTGGAAGAAAGCATTCATATCCCAGTTTTTGTAAGCCGCGCCAAGGTTCAATCCGTAAGTGAACTTAGGAATTGCTGAACCTGCATGGTAGCGGTCGTTCTCATCAATTTTGGAATCCCCGTTGCGATCGACAAACTTGACATCACCAGGTTTGACATCTTTGCCCTGGAATGCTGAGGTCAAAATTTCCGATTTATTCTGGAAGATCCCATCCATCTCATAAACAAAGAAAGAACCCACAGGGTAACCAACTTCTGTTTTGGTAATGTTTACCCCATTGTCGATACGTCCACCATAGATTGGGTTGCCCAGGTCAAGCACCTCATTATGAAGGAAGGTTACGTTTGCATCTGCAAAGAACGTGAAGTCACCTACTTTTTGATTGGTTCCCAATTCCAGCTCAATACCACGGTTCAAAACACTTCCGTTGTTCACCCAAGAAGGATTCGCATTACCATTTGATGGTGGGATAGACTCTTTGGTCAGCATGTCGGAAGTTACTTTGTTGAAGAAATCAACAGTACCATGGATTTTGCCTTCATAGAATTTGAAATCAACCCCCAAATCCAGTTGGTGAGACGACTCCCACTGAATTTTGCTGTTGCCTAAAGTTGTCAAAGCCAAACCATTGGTATTGGTTCCCCCGAAAGGATAGTTGACGTTCAGTCCGTAAGCATCTGAATAAGCATAATAGCCAACATCCTGATTACCAATTTTACCGTAACCTGCACGGATTTTCAACATGTCCAATTTTGAGAACTGTTGCATGAAGCCTTCTTTGTCCAATCTCCAGCCCAACGAACCAGAGTAGAAGGTTCCCCAGCGGCTTTCAGGTGCAAAGCGGGAAGATCCATCCTGACGGATCGTTGCTGAAGCCAGGTATTTGCCATTGTAATCGTAATTGGCACGGCCAAAGAATGAAAGGAGGCTGTATCCGTATTTGGATTCAAAAGCTCTGACTTCCCCACGGCCATTACCCATATAAACAAGGCTTAGGTCCTGATCTGCAAAATCCTTTTGAGAGGCATTGTTGTTGAAGCCATTATTATCAATAGCCTCTGTCCCTGCCATCAAGTTCAGGTTATGGTCTCCGATCGATTTGTCCCAAGAAAGGGTATTCGAGAAAGAGATCGTTGTGGAACGGCCGTTGAAAATCGTCAAGGTATTCGGGTTGTTGATTCGGTCGTTGGTTCCCCAGGTTTTATCGAAGGAGCGTTGCTCATAAGAATTGTTGTCCAGTCCTAATTTTGAGCTGAAGAACAAGTCATGGCCCAAGTCAATGCTCAGGTTCAAATCCCCGAAATACTGATTAATCACCTTGTTGTTATAGGCATTGTTGGCAACACCTACCGGGTTATAGCCATCACCCCAAAAGTTTGGATCTTTAGGCATATCCACATAATCCCCATTTTCATCATAAACAGGAATACCTGGTGTGCGGAATAGGGCATATCTCACCACTGAGCCACCGCCGCCATTAAGTCCGTCACCTGAAGACGCAACCATTTCCTGTGTTGAGCGCAAAACATTGAAGTTTAAGCCTAACTTAACGCGGTCGTTCAAGTGCGACTGTAAACTGATGCGACCATTGTACTTTTCAAAATCACTGTTATGAATGATCCCCTCTTGACGGAAGTAGTTTCCTCCCACCGAGTAAGTCAGTTTGTCGGTACCACCAGAAACGTTCATATTGTAATTCATCATGATTCCCTGACGGAAAATTTCCTTTTGCTGATCAACATCTGGGTGTTGGGCGATATATTCAGGGGTCATTAATTTTCGCATGAAGATCGGATCCGTTACGCCTTCATTATCATTACGGGCAGCCTCGTTATACATTTCAGCATATTGGTCGCGGTTGGCCATTGCCAAGGTATTGCTTGGGCGCTGGATACCTGTTTCGGCCGTAAAAGACACCGAAGATTTCCCTGCTTTCCCTTTTTTGGTCGTAATCAAAATCACCCCATTGTTGGCACGTGATCCGTAGATTGCTGCTGAAGCGGCATCCTTCAATACAGAAACCGTTTCAATATCCTGAGGAGCGATCGTGTTAAAAGCATCTTTGGTAGGAACACCATCCACAATATAAAGTGGGTCGTTGTTACTGTTGATCGAACCCACCCCGCGAATACGAACCGATACCCCTTCTCCAGGAGCCCCAGTATTGGCGGTTACATTAACACCAGAAACACGTCCCTGAAGGGCCTGGTCAAGGCTTGGCGTTGGTACCTGCGTAAGCTTGGCATTTCCCACCTCACTTACCGCACCTGTCAGGCTTGATTTTTTCTGAACACCATAACCAACCACTACCACTTCCTGCAATTGCTCCACATTTTCAGAAAGTGAAACATCGATTTTGGAACGGCCCCCCACAGTTTCTGTTTGTGGTTTGTAACCAATAAAAGTAAACTGCAACTGGGCGTCCTTTCCATTGACAGAGATCTGATAATCTCCATTCATGTCGGACATCGTCCCGGTATCTGTTCCCTTTAAAATAATGTTGACACCGGGGAGACCCTCCCCGGATTTGTCAGTGATGGTTCCACTGACTGTTTTGCTCTGTGCAAAAGATTGGAGTGAAAAAAGTCCAATAAATAATGCTACAAAAAATAATTGTTTTTTCATGAGTCTAAAATTTTACATGAATGCTACCACAGTTTTACCTGCTACATAATGCTTGCCTTGTTTGGTGATTTTTTGTCCGTGAGGAATCTCCACAAGTACACGGGATGCCTGAGCCGGCAAAGCCACTTTCCCTTTCCCGTTGATATTTTCAGCAACCAAAGTATGGTTCACCGCATCGTAAAGATCAATCGCTCCTTCAGACTTGGCATTGTAGGTTATTGTTTTGCTCTGCTGATAAGGGTTATAAACCAGATAGGTTGGGAAGGCATCGTTCCGGTAAAAATCAGTCGCCAGACAGTTGAGTTTCAAAATCTCTGGCACGTCAGTCTGTTCGATAATCGCTCCGTAAATTCCTGCATGTGCTGATCCGTAGATACTGAACATTGAAATTTCCGGCTGATTCAGCTGCCAGTTTGGTCCATCACCCAATGCTACCGGTGTTACCCCTTTGAGCGATTTCTTATTGTACATATCATGCTTCTTGATCCCTTCGTAAGCGATCACATTGTTGGAAATCTCTTTGCGTTTCGGCAGCCACTGGTTACTGTCAGGCATCTCGTAAGGATAGAACAAACGCGCTGCATTGGTGGCATTCAGCATATATTTACCAATGGTATTGGCGTAGCGGGTGTCGTAGCGCACCATAGGCACTAATGGCCAGGCCATATCAATGGTGTTCATCAGGAACATATATCCGCCGCCATCTGTGAGGCTTCCCTGCAAACCGGCAACATCAAATTTCCCCCATTTTTCATTCACGATTCCCCAGCCTGTACGTCCGTCCTTGGCCTTACAGCCATCAAAAGTCCAGTCAAGAATATGCTGATAATCGTAATTCGTTCCCTCTTCCGCATTCAGGCGGGCCGCTACCAAAGCGCCAAAAGGCATCAGCACTTCGTAAAAGCGACTTTCCTTTTGCGCAAGTAAAGCCTGAAGGGCTGACTCTGCTCCCTTGAGGTATTTTTTGCTGCCAAATTTATGATAGGCGTTTAGTAACACATAAGCGTGTCCTGCCGCCGCATCTTGCTGATGAGGGATGTGGGTCTTGAAGCCCTTCATCTTCGAGTAATCGAAATAAGAATAATCGTAATCGCCGTTCAGTACGGAATCCGCTTTGTAAAACTGATTGGCAATGGTATGCAAAAGCTGATCCTGGTGGTTTACCCCAGGGAATACATCAGCAACGGCATAATACAATACATTTGGGAATACATCATACCACCAGTCGCGACCGTAACCGCCCCCTAATTGTGCAATTTTAGGGCTGGTATTGTTCATCATGATGTTCCAGCCATTATCGGAGTTAAAATAGTTTTGCACCATTTTAACATAATTGTTTCCGTCCTGATGGGTTTTGTCGATGCCCACCAATCCGGCTCCAAGCAATGATCCAAGCGAGCAAAGAGATTCATGAAACTCTCCGCCATTTTTATTACCCCCCTGGCGAACATCTCCCACTACGGTATATAAACCATAAGTATCCTGGTCCATATTTCGGTGCGAGGTATCCTTCCAGATAAATGGTTTGAAAGGCCCTTTGGCGTGCCAGTCGTAAACATATTTATCAAAATCCTGCGCCTTTTCCTTCCAGTTAATCATATGGTAAGGCTTCGGATGCTGTGGCATTTTAGTCACTTTGTGAATGCCTTTTTGTGCTACAGGTGTGGCTTGCTCGGCTTTGTTACAAGCCGTGATGCCACCAAAAATTGCAGCGACTAATACAATATTAAATAGTCTCTTCTTCATACTGAACTAATTTTTCCTGATCGGAACTCTTGGAATCTTTAATGATATTTTTTGCCATTGGGATTGACAATACCTGAATTGCGGCAACGACCACCAAGGCATATCTCAGTGCAAAATTCTCTGACACATAGGTGGCCAGAACGATGTACATTCCAAGTCCAAAAATACGCCCGATATACAGGCCAAATTCATGATTAAAAATATAAGCAAACTCGTTACGCTTCTCTTTGGCAGAAACCACATCGATAACGCGCATTTGAATAGGGAAATATGCAATATCATGCAAAGGCATGAACAATACTTTACACAATACAAAAGCAATCACCCCAAAGCCTGAAAACCAGTAAGCATTAAAAAGTGTCCCCACTAAGAAGATCATAATTCCAACGCTAAGGATGATCAAACGGTGTTTGGGTTTGGTTTTTCTGCCCAAATAATACAGCAAAATAGCCGTGGCAATCCCACTGAAAGCCTGTACAGTACCTAATGTACTCTCATCGCCCAAAAGTTTCATGATCAAAATTGCAGGAGCCGTCACCAAATATCCCTGCACCAAACCCTTTAAGCCAGAAAGCAATAACAGCTTGTTCCAGAGCTTCTCAAATTTAAAATAAATGAACCGCTTTTGCTTGGGGTTGTGGAACTTATCAGCGTGAATCACAATACTTGCAATGATTGTCAATATGAATACCAGACCTGTAACCAGGTGATAACCAGTCTGAATATCAATACTTCCAAGCAAGCCCTGCTCTGCTTGCCCTAAAAATGCACCAATTACCGCTGGAACAACAATAAAACAAATGGTATAGAAAAAGGTCTCAATCCCATAATAGTAGTTTCTGTTGTCGTCGTTGGTGGTTTCAAGGGCCAGAAAGTCCCTGTTGGACCAAAACAATCCATAGGAACAACCCATAATCAAACCGGCCATCATAATGCCAGTGGTATTCATTTCTTTCAATTGCATCATGACGGTCATGGAAACCCCACTGAGCAACATCCCTACTGAATACAATTTCCTAATATCCACATAACGGAGAAGATACCCATTCAGCAAAAAAGTGATGGGAATTCCCGTGTACAAGGCCATTTGATATTTGATCACCAAAGTAGGATTCGAGGAGCTCCTCATGATATAAGCCCCCACAAAAAGCTCTACAATCGGCAATACAAAAGCGTACATCATATTGGTTTCAAGCAATACGCGTACTTGTTTTGGAAGGCTCTTAAAGGCCTTCCATTCGTTCAAGATCTTTTCTTTCATCAGATTAGTCTTTAAGCGAATTCAAAATCTGATCAATAGAAAATTCTGCACGACACACCACCTCATCGCTGGCGCCATAATACATGATTAATTTATCCCCTTCAACAAGGTGCCCATTGGTGAAAACCACGTTTCCGAAAAATCCGGTGCACTCATATTCCGCCACAGGCTCCATGATAGGCGTTGTAGAACGTGCCAACACCTTGGTGGGATCGTTTAAATCCAATAACAACGCACCTAAACAGTAACGGTGATCGGCATTGGCACCATGGTAAATCTCCAGCCAGCCTTCTGCCGTTTTGATTGGGGCGGCACCTGCACCAATGCGGGTTTCATCCCACATGCCTTTTCTCGTCTGTGCAATGCATTTATGATTTCCCCAGTGCAAAAGATCCATGGATTCTGCGGTCCAGATATAGTTGCCGCCAATTTCAGGACTGCTTGGTCGGTGCAGGAGGTAATATTTCTCCCCCACTTTTTCCGTAAAAATTGCACAATCTTTATTATGAGCTGGCAGAATCATGCCGTGTCGGTCAAAATTTTTCCAGTCGGAGGTGGTCATATATCCTACGCCCACACCCGTGGAACTTACCTTTGTGAAGGTCAGGTGGTACTTCCCTTCCATGAAACAAACTCGGCAATCTTCAATACCAAAAGCCTCATCTGCTCCACTCGGCAATACCGCAGGGAAGGCTGGATCCGCCTTAAAATTGATGCCATCCTCACTGAAAACAGGAAGTAAATAAGAGAGGGTGGTCAAGTAATTTTTGCCCTGGTATAATATTACCCGTGGGTCGGTGAGGTCAATTTCTGGATGGTCAGTAGGAAAAGTTAAGATTTCAATCTTGTTTTCTTCATTTAAAACAGGGAACGATATTTCTCCTTCTCTCTGCTGTGGCCGTTCAGCAACTCTTAACAACAAGCCAACTTTTCCGTCAAATTCAAACACCCCCGGATTTAATAGACACTCAATTTTACTGTTCTCTAAAAGTGGTGTGAAGTCATTTGGTCCTAAAAGTGGATTTTGTTTTTCTCTCTTCGCAATATCCATGTCGTTACTTTTGTGTCTTAAAAAATTTTCAGCAATATCAGCGGTCAATCTATTGCTCACACGACAAATCCTATTACTTTTGCATCATATTATACGATTTAGTTTTTCGAATTTACATCATAGGATATGAAATTTTTCAATCATAAAAAATTGATTATCAACCTATTTATCGTACTTTTTCAAATAATAGTATTTGAAACAAAGGCACAAAGTCTGAAATTTACCCAAAATTTCCCATCGTTCAACATCAATAAGACCAATGGGATTTCAAATGCCGCCATCACTTCTTCGGTCATCGATCCGAACGGTAACATTTGGCTGGGAACTTGGGATGGGCTGAATAAATTCACGGAAAAACGGCTTACCACCTTTACTTTCAATCACGATAACCCCTACTCGATACCCAATAATATTATCGTAAGAATTCTTCCTCCCCAACCTGGGGATAAGCATTTATGGCTTCTGACCAAACGAGGAGTAAGCTGTATCAACACCGCCAATGGAGAGGCAAAGAATTACCTTCAGCAATTGCCAATCCCCGCTTTCGATGAAACCAAAATGAAGTTCTTCAGGGCAGGCAAGGATATTTGGCTGAGCATTGCCTCTTGGGGAATTGGCCGATATAATCCGAAAAGAGATCTATTTGAACTGATTTTGCCCAAGCAAAAGCTGGGGCAATACGACCTCTCCGATCAGTACACCTTTATGGTGCGAAAAAATTTACTTTACTTGTTTGATCAGGAAAAACAAAAGCTGACCATTTTAAGCCTTGGTCAGCATGTGGAAAAAATTGATGACGTTTTCCTTCATGGTCAAAGTTCTTACGAGAAACTCCTCAACTTTAATAATAGCACTATACTTATACGGCAACTGAAAAATCATCAGCTGCAAATTTATAATTGCGAAACGAATCAAAACCAAATTATTTCGGGAATAGGAAATACTTCGACGATTAACCGGTCACAAAATGGTTTTTGGATTGGCAGTGATCAAGGAGAACTAAAACAATGCTTGTTGACTACAGGTGAATGGAAAGTAAGAAACATGACCAAATGCCTGGATCAAATCAGGCATATTAAGGCAAAAATATGGGAAGTACGTGAGGTGAACAGGAATATCCTGCTGGTTTCTACCGATGGCGATGGGCTTTATATTGTCAATAACTCTCCCTATGCTTTCAATTATTTAGATCATCAGCAAGCCCTCAACCACTCCACGCGCGCCATTTTAGTGGATGGGAAAAACCTATTTCTGGGCACTAATAACGATGGAATCAAGGTTTTCAAAGAAGATACACCGATGAAAAGTATCGCCACGGGCGATGAGAAAACCCTAAAAATGCTCAAAGACCAACACCAAAATCTTTGGGTGGGCACCGACAGCCCGGGCATGCTAATGTACGCTCCTAATGGACGTAAATATCGTTTCCCTGAAGATTTTTCCTTTTCCAAAGAAGATGAAGGCCTCCTTCAAAAAATTGGTCATGTCTATGCAATTACGGAGGATTTCCGTGGCGATTTGTGGCTTGGCACAAGCGGTAAGGGCGTCTTTCACCTGAAAATATCCCAAAAGGGGCATCAGTTTACGGTTGATAAAGTAGAACAAATTGCCCAAGCGCAAGGATTGACAAATACTGTGGTATACAGTATTATCGAGGAAAAACCGAACATTTATTGGATTGCTACCCGCGGTAATGGCATCTTTCGCTATAATGCACTGAAACATCAGATGACTAACAATTACATTGGAGCGAACAATTACCTCGACGTTATTCAGATTAAACTCAACCCGCTTACTGGGCAGTTGCTGCTGGCCACAACCAATGGCCTTTATATCATTCGATTCAACGGATTGGAATTTTTTGAGGATCAGATCTACAATAAATCCAATGGGCTCGATAATAATAATATTCATGCGGTAACCCTCGACGATGATCAGCAAGCCTGGGTGACCACCAACACGGGTATTTCAGTTATTGATCTTGAATCCCATGCCATTCAGAACTATACTCATGAAGATGGTATATACAATGTTGAGTTTAATGATGGTGCCATTGCCTACAACCGAACTTTTGGGGTGCTTGCCGCAGGGTCTAAAGGCATTGAACAGTTTTTTCCTTCAGAAATACAAAAGAAAAAGAATCCGAAATTCCACTTACAGGTGCTAAACCTCAGCACTCAGGATACCACCTACCATTTACAACCCAACACCCCCGCCATCGAACTTCCATTCGAGGAACGTTCGTTTTCAGTTAATTTTCAGGTGCCTATTTTCAATATGCTCTATCATGACTTCCGGTTTGAGTACACCCTCAAAGGACTGGAAAATAGCTATACTTCCACCTCGACCAATACCATTAGATACACCAATTTACCCGCAGGAAAATATGACCTTGTGATCAAAGCATACCGACAGAGCAGTCCGCAGTCATCGGTGAGTACGCATCTGAAAATCGATGTGCAACCTCCTTGGTACAGCACCCCACTTGCAAAGGTGATCTATGGGCTGTTGGTTCTGTTTTCAAGTATTTCGGGGATTTATCTCTTCGCTTCCCTGGAGCGTAAAAAGGGCGAAGAACGATTGAAACTATCCGAAGATGCTGCGCAGCAAAAATCCATCGACGAGATGGTCAATATGTACCGCAGTATTATTGATGAGGTGAAGGAACCTGTCAGTTTACTGCTTCCTGCGGCAACTATCCTGCATGATAAAAACCATATTCCTGCGAATCAACGAATCATCAATTCCATTCTGGAAAACACAAAGCTGTTAAAGAATATTTACCTTGAACTGGAGGAAAGGCGTGAGCTGAAACGGGAAACCCTGGTGGTTCATCAGCACTGGACAGATTTTTCCACCGTCCTGAATGAGGTCATTTGCTCCTTTACCCATCTGCCGCATTTATTCTTTAATTTGCAGCTCAGCGCCTCCGCTGTTGGCTATACCAATGAGAAGCTGTTGCGCAGAATCACGTTTAAAATTATCAGTGAGGTCATTAAGCATCAGCAACAAGTGATGAATATCGCTATCCAACTTGAAATGGTTGAAGATATGGTCAAAATTGGCTTTGAAGTAGGCATCGCAACGCTGAACAGCGAAATAAAAAAGCACCTCAGACCTCAGGGACACACCTATGATTTGATCAACAATCTGGCGAGCAGAAACAGAGGGAAAGCGAATATAGATTTTACGGACTCGCATTTGAAGATTTGCCTGGAATTCGCCACAGAAAAAGACATTAATGGGGAGGAACAAGCGTTTAGTGAAAAGTTTGACCCTGAAGAATTTAATGTCATTCAGCCATTTATTGGAATACAAAATGATTTTAAAGGCAGTGGCGATAAAAAAGTGTTGCTCATCACCCCTTCCAATGATATTTTATTGTTGGTCAAAGAGATTATCGGGCTTGATTGCAGCCTGTATCGCCGAGTGATCCCCGAAGAAGTGCTTGAATTTTTCACCCACAAAACCGTTGATTTGATCATTTTCGACACCAATCATAATGATAAAATCATTCATCGAACCATTAAAAAAATAAAAAATCATCATAAAACAAATGCCATCCCGATTATACAGCTCTCTGACAAGAAGGAGGATGAAATCCGTATGGCCGCTTTGGAGATAGGCGTTGATTCCTTTATTCCGAAACCCTTCCATCCCAAGCATCTGAAAATCCGAGTGGCCTCCCTGCTTAAAAATAAGGCCGCCCAGCAAACTTCAAGTCAAAAAGAAAAAATCCCCCTTCCTGCAAGTGGGGAATTTCCGCTGTTCGAATATCCAAACAAGCATTTCGACGATGCGACTTTAACCCTTGACACATGGGCTGAGCAAATGAATATCAGTAAATCTCATTTGCATAAATTGGTAAAAGAACAAGCCAACTGCACGCCACTTCAATACATCACTGAAAAAAGAATGCAATTGGCAACTCAGCTTTTGGAAGAGAAATTGCCCATCAATGAAGTATTTGAAAAGGTTGGCTATGGCAATCGACTACAGTTTTTCCGAGCTTTTAAAAAGACTTTTGGCATTAGCCCTGCCGAATACAAGAAAAAACCTGCGAAAACCTCTTGAGGGAAGTATTGGTAGATTGAAAAATGAAAAAATGGCTAAACTATTACTGACCATTGCATTCAAAGCCTGCCCCCTTTTCAGGTGCTTAGTTAGTAACCGTACATCGAGCGTATTTGGTCCCCAAGCCTTGAAATCTCGCGCAGCTTCAGGCCATTGATCTCGGAATGAGCTTGCCCTGCATCTGTTGGGTAGTGGATTGTCCGTGGTCGATACTTAGGTGTAGATGACGGCTTTCATACTGATTATGCTTCCGCTTGAATGATAACGAACGGAAAAAAAATATCCCTGCTGTGCATTGCTGGAAGGCAAAACAATAGCAGGGATTTTTTAGTAACAAATTTTTGTTAATTGATACCGATCTTAATCTATTTTCAACTCCTCATCCTCAAACCAATCCAAATTCCTTTTCTCCTCGCTAAAATGCATCCCGATCAATACAATCTTACGGTCATCATTCAGATAGGGCTCATAGTATTTATTCTTATGAATCTGATTCAATGCCTCGCCTCTTTCATCACCTTCAGGTTTTGGTGCATTGACTTTAAATTCAATCACATAAATATGCGTTGGACTTTCCATCACCATATCGATGCGTCCTGTGGAGATGGATTCTTCCGTTTTGCATTTTAGCCCAAGCCCGGCCAAAAAACTGAACATCACCGAAGCGTAATACCCCTCGTATTTTTGAATATTGTTCTGCACATAATTATTGAAAGGAATGGCAGCAAACATCGCACGGACACTGGCTTCGAATCCATCCAAATCATTCTTAAATAAGCTCCGAACAGCTTCATTCCGTTTCAAAACACGGCTGGATTCTATCGACGTCAGGCTAATCAAAAAGAGCATATTCAACGTCATTCGAACTTCACGATTTGGGGTAGCAAGCACATAACTACTCCCGCCAAAAGGCTCCTGAATCTCTTCGGTAATCGTCAAATAGCCTGCCTGCCAGAGCAAAGAGGGTAAGTTCAAATTACTGAGTGTAAACTGTTTTAACTCTTGGGAAGATAACTCCAAATTTTCCAGATCGTACGTTTCATACGCTCCTTTCTCAAACATCTTGGTCAAAAAAGAAGGCTGACCAGAGTCCCACCAGTAGTTATCAAACTTACCTTGTTTTTTTAGAAACAATAAAATGTCATACGGATTGTAAACCCTGTCGCCGAGATAATTGTAGCCATTATACCACGCCTGTACTTCGGCCATATTTATCCCGTCGAAATAATCACCGAAACAAGTATTCAGCTCCTGTTGTGTAAACCCACAGATCGACGCATATTGAGGATCAAGGGTAATGTCCTCAAAATTATTCGCTCCACTGAATAATCCAACTCCTGTGAATTTGGTAATACCCGTCATGAAGCAAAACCGGATATACTGATCTGAGGCTTTGATGGCTGAATAAAATCCACGAAGAACATCCAACGATTTTGAAGCCAAGTCATCGTCATTCGATAGCGTATCCTGAATAGGTTTATCATACTCATCGATCAAGACCACTACCTTTTTATCATACTTTTGATAAATTCTCAAGATTAATTCTTCAAATGCTCCACCTAAGCTATCTACAATCTTCAGTTCAACCCCATGAAATTCAGCATTTCTATTCAGGTTAATCCAAACCCTTGCTTCAACAGCATCCAAATCTTTATAATTCGCCGCACTCAAATCAATCCTTACCACAGGGAGTTTCACCGACCAATCCCATTTATCATGGATATACAAACCTCCAAACAGTTCTTGCTTTCCTTCAAAAAGGGATTGCAAAGTTGAGCACAACATCGACTTACCGAACCGGCGAGGGCGGGAAAGGAAGTAATAACCAACACTAAGCTTGGTCATTTCGTAAATCTCCGCTGTTTTATCGATATACAAAAAATCATCCTTAGAAGATCTAAGGCTTTCAAAGGTCTGTATTCCGATCGGCAATGCTTGTCTTTGGCTCATGGGATTATCCAAATTTTTTGTATGGTGCTTAAAGATACTGAATTTTGGGGAAATGATGTCGTTACGATTCCTGAATGATGAATTATACCTACACCCCCATCCCAAATCCATCGCTCGAAGTTTACTCCTCTTCTTTAAAAAAATCGCCATCATCGTCACCACCGTAACGTGATTACCGCCATGACTAACGCCATCGCCCTCTCCACTTTGGGTCATGGAAGAATGCCCGTTCATCGGTTCGGGCAACTTAAAACTGTTCTTATGATCGCAAAACTACCGGTATCTAATTTTTACAAATCATCAAGTAATATTCAATCCTTTAAAAAATGAGATCGGTGAATTCGTGCACTTTTTGATGGATAGGCGGCCTACTTTTAGTTGCTGATTACATCATTTAGAACCATCAAGCCAATACTACCTGCCGCTGAATAAATCCATCCAAACCTTCGGCCAGGAATTCCTTGTCCTCTGCTGTGCCAAAATTTCGAATCAACCAAGTCCCAAAGAAACGTTTAGCTTGTTCCGAGGGCTTCTTGGCTTCCCACTCACTGAAGAATTTACGCTCGAAAACAGGACTGTCTGTTTGTAAATAATCAACATAATCAGCTACTTTTTCAACCATATATTCAAAAATATAGTTCATTTTCAGCTGATTCAGCTTTTCATTGTACATAGACGCGAAACGTTCACGTTCTTCTTGCTCCTGTAAACGCTCCATGGTTCCTTGCGTGGATGAATAATTTTGAGGCGTATTCTTCTCAGTAACCTTAGTGCTCTCCTGTGGAGAAAAACTCATTTGGCCTTGCAAGCCTTTACCTTCCCTTATGGCTTTCTCTGCGGCAAATGATTTTTTGAAATATGCCGCCTTGGCCTTTATCTCGTCTCGTTTTTCCACCATTCGCATCAACACTGCCACAATCCACTCCGGATCGGTATGCTGAAGCAGCAAACTCTTGATATTATTGGTTAAACTTTTGCGCCCATAATTTCCATCCTGAAACAAAAGCGATAACTGATTAAAAATGGCTTCAGGCAATCCTGCGGCAGATTTATCCTTTTTATTATGGTGCACTTCCAAAGCCTCAACGCCTGCAACCGTCGCATCTTTATTTGCAATGGCAGAGGTTTTATCTTCAATGGACCACTTCACTTGCGAGACTGTTCTGCCACTTTTAATGAAGTTCAGGCCACGAATTATCAAATCACATTTATCCGCTGCATTGATATCGTCCACCGCTGGCAAAAGTACCCTCGTCTTGAAAGCATTAAAATCTATATTCCCATTTTTCTTCCGGTATTTTCCTTTGCTCAGGTTCTCCACCAAATATTCCAGTTCATAAACAAGCTCCGCATAAGCAACGCGCCGCTTATTCAGTTCCTGCCGCAAAAGGTCATACAAAGCCCACGAATGGCCTCTCGATAAATTGTAAACATTTTGCAAACGGTATTGGGTAAAATACCCCTTATCAAAATTAGGCTTGAAACGATTGATCAGCACCTCATTCAAACGGATATAAATATCCCCTCCATTGTAATCTGCCTTTTTCCCCCTACCAATTTCACCCACCACACCTGTGGCTATTGGATAATCTGCTGAAAAGTCTTTGCCATTTTTTTTATTCCGATATTTCAGATTGAAAGAGGTACGAGTCAGATCACCAAGTTGGGTGCGGATACTTCGCTTCGCCGCTCCCGAAAGTTCATGCAAACTGTCGAGACCGGAGATAAATTTCAAATCCAATTTAACATAAGGAAAACCGTCATCGACAGGATAATCATAGGTCATTTCCCCCTGCTCGCACAGCATCGACTTCCAGACAGCATCCAAAATAATACGGTGCTGAATTACCGATAAAGAGTGATGCATCCCCTGAATGTATTCATTGTCTTTGCGAATCACCAAGTTCAACCGGGTGATGTCACTGTCTGAGGTTATGGACTCTACCTCTAACTCAGAGGACTTATCTTCTTCAATCATAAATGACAGATTTACGGCATAAAAATATCTCACAAATAACCATATTGACAAATAGTATGCAAGTGAAACTGCCGTAATTTTGTCGGTTTAACGAACAAATGAATAAAAACTTCTTTTTTACGGCATGGCTTCATTTAAAAAACAAATAATTCAATATCGGGCTGCCGAGATAAGACCTATCGTATCAAAAACACATTTTTTACGGCAATGGGCCTGGTCACCTGATTAGGAGTCTATAAATCACTAATCACTGATATTATAAGACTTAGCTTGCCTATTTTTGGTAGATTCTGCTCTTTATTGCTTAATTTATCCGTCGAATATCGGCGACACCATCAAGATGCCGTAATTTTGCCGCCTTAAGAATAGAATGCCGTAATTCTGTTTGTTATGCCGTAATTTTGTCGGCAATATGCCGTAATTCTGTCGCTGAATGCCGTAATTTTGTTGGCGAATGCCGTAATTCTGTCGCTGAATGCCGTAATTTTGTTGGCGAAATCATCTGTACTACATTCTACATCAAAGAGTTACAAGGGGCCTAAATCTTAAATAGATAAAGAAATAAAAGATCTAAATCGATATTTGATTTTATTTTTGAAATTAACCATAATTAAAGCTGCTATAAATAATAGGCCTTGAGATTTATAGCAGTTCATTAGGGAACAAAAATTTAGCGATGGAAAAAAGACCAACATTAACGGTACTGTACAGATTATTAATAAGCTGACGGTCAAAAAATTACTTAAATTTCAAAACGTAGCGATGTTTTTTAAAAACATAAAATTTACGGCATCGGCAAGCTTTGTATCATTTTGGCGCAGCCATAGGCAAGAACGTTGGGGATTAAAAAACGCAAAATTTACGGCATCGGCGAGCTTTGTATCATTCTGGCGCAGCCATAGGCAAGAACGTTGGGGATTAAAAACACAAAATTTACGGCATCGGCGAGCTTTGTATCATTTTGGCGCAGCCATAAGCAAGAATGTTGGGGATTAAAAACACAAAATTTACGGCATCGGCGAGCTTTGTATCATTCTGGCACAGCCATAGGCAAGACCGTTGGGGATTAAAAACGCAAAATTTACGGCATCGGCAAGCTTTATATCATTTTGGCGCAGCCACAGGCAATAACGTTGGGGATTAAAAACGCAAAATTTACGGCATTATTGTTAATAAGTTTTCTGTCGATATGAATGCTGTTTCCGATGGAATCGAATTAATGAAACAAAAATGTGTCATAATATTTCCAAGTGCATTTATTATGATTATATTTGACACATAATTGTTTCATTAACGGAAATGGTTTCCGCTGATTTTTAAGATATGGAAGATTTACAAAAAGCCCTTGGGCAGTGGCTGCAACAAAAGAAAAAGATCATTAATCTTGTTGTGATGACCGAGGAAACGGGCGTTAGCCGGAGTACCCTGCACAGGTTGATCAATGAAGGTGCAAGTATCAGTACGCAACAATATGAGAAGATTTATCCATTTTTGGCGGAAAATTACGGCCTTTCTGAAGCAAAACTGCTCGATCAAATCAATCCGCCTGCGAAGGTACTTGCTTTCTGGAACCAAAAGGGAGGGGTTGGCAAAACCACCACTGCGATTTCGATGGCATCAGCTTTTGCCCATGAAGGTCATCGGGTATTACTGATCGATGCCGACTACCAGGGGAATGTGATGACCACTTACGGGCTGAGTAAAGAGGATTTTGGCGAAGAGGTCAAATCGTTGATGGACGTACTGGTGGATGTGAACTTGTTTGAAGAGGCGGTTGTGCAACCTGTTGAGGATATTGAAAACTACCATGTTTTACCCAACTGGGGAGAATTGCTTGAATTGGTTAAGGATCACCCGGCTTTATCTCCGATGGCGAAGCTACAGTGTTTTAAGAAGATCATTGAACGGTGTAGCCGAGATTATGATTATATAATATTAGATATGCGTCCGGATATCGGCACGATTTTCAGCTATGCCCCACTGTTGGCGACCGATTATGTGTTCCTGCCATTGGATGCCGGAAAGTACGCACTGAATGGTTTGGGGAAGTCGATTCCTTACTTGCAGGAATTGCAGAGTGATAATCCATCACTAAAAATTGGAGGTGCCTTTTTCAATAAGATCAAATTGAGCAAGAAAGAGGACATTTCTGCTGTTCAGGAAACACAGGATTTGTTGGCGGAATATGGCGTATTTACTTTTGAAAATATTGTCAGGGATTTATCTGGTGTTCAGAAATCGATCAAGAATTTCTATGATCCTGTGACATTCGGGCACCGCATCAACCAAGGACTGGAGCCTAATTTTAAGCGAGAAGCAAAAACGTGTTTGACCGCTTATGATGATTTCGTGGCTTTATTTACAGAATTGAAAACGGTTATTTAAGATGGCTAAAATTCCAAACAGACCCCTTCGGCCGAATCGTCCGAACGGCAGCGGAGCGATTTCGCATCCCTCGGTTACGAACAAAGCGATTCAGCAGGAAAATCTATTGCAGGAAAAAATCAAATTGAGTAATCCCAATACGATTGAGACGATTGCTTCTATTGAAAAATATATCGCTCCCCTATCGGATAACGAATTCGATTTATTATTGGAATCTGTTCGTGCCAATGGTGTATATGACCCATTGAAAGTGTGGTCATTTGATGACAAGCAAATCCTGATCGATGGGCACCATAGAAGAAAAGCAGCTATTGAAGCAGGCACAAAACTGGTTCCGGTGGTTGAGATCCAGGGACTCGACAATATTGACGATGTTCAGGAGTGGATGCTTAAAAACCAATTAGGCAGACGTAACATCAATATCGTTTTTGCTTCTTTCCTTCGAGGAAGACGCTATGCAGAAGAGCTGAAAAAGGAAACCCAAGAGGCCGCAAAGGTTATTTCGGCGATGTTTTCGGTAACAGATCGAACGCTTAGAAACGACAAGATGCTTTATGTGGCGATTGATTTTCTTTCCAAAAAGGATGCCGCATATATGCATATTCTCCTTCACCCCGAAACGGTGGATAAGGCAGAGCTTGATGAACGGAGTCAAAAAATTGCTGATATGGGAATTGGTCAGCTGAGAACTTTGGGGAAGCTGCTTGCTGAGGATGATGAATTTAATTTTGACCAATGGTTGACCGTACAGTCTCCAATGACAAGCAAGGCCACAACAAAATCAGGCAAAGCCAAAACCTCATCGGTCATTCCTGTTTTTGATAAATTTGTAAAGACCTTCGAACGTCCCGCCAAGGCATTTACAGATAAGAGTTTCCTGAAAGCCTTAAAGCAGGCAAGTATAGAGGACCGGCAGACCGTTATTGAGCAGGCTGAAAAACAACTCAAGGAAATGGAAAGCCTTTTAAATCACTTGAAAGAACAATTTTAATTTTTTAAACGCTCTGTTGCTGAAGAAAGCAGCAGAGCGTTTTTTTTGCTTGTTGATTTTTATTCGGTAGCTTTTTGTCTACCAAAAAATAGGAAAACCTACGCCATATTATAGTACAGCAGATACTTGCGAACTATTTCATTAAGTAATACATAGCCCATGATAAAGGAACAAACCGAGGATTTATGAACTCGGTTAGGGAAACAATTCCTGCTCTGAAATAAACCCTACCCCACTGTTTGATTATCATGGTCTTTGAAGAGGCATGATATCAAGGGCTGTCTGATCGAAAATTCGACTAATTATCAAGATGTCATTTGAAGCGATCAAAATGCTAAAAGTGACATTGAATGAGTTAAAACCCCTCCTCTCCGCCTTTTATAAAATAAAATGCGAAGACTTTTCACACTCCTTTTACTGCATATTTTTTTCTCCAGCATCACCTTTGGACAGCGCAATTATACCAACTCTTCCCCAAGTGTCTCGGAATATTTCAGCTGGATCAATTATACCAATGAAGGTCCCTCGGCGGCGCAAACTTTAGCCAACCTATCATTTTTTGAATGGATGAATAAAAGCTATGGTATGCAGCTTGACATCTACGCTTTGGATGCAGGTGCAAAGCAACCTTTTTCGGTGGTGCCATGGGAGTATCGTGTAAAGCCGATGGACGCCAATTATACCTTCTTCTTCCCAATGCCTGCGGTGTATCAGGGGAAAACGATTGAGATTTTTGTGCTTGGGATGAATGAACAACATTTGGAATTTACACCCACCACTCACCTATTGCAATACCCTCACCCCTATTTCAGTCAGCAGGTAACACTTGAGAAAATTAAATTATAAAAAAGATCCGCCAACTGAGTTAAAAACCGGATGCCTTTTCTTTATATCAATGAAAACCGGTTTTTATTTTATCTATTTATTAATGAACAAATTTGAAGCATATAAGGCGACGGATTTCCTACAGGAAGAGGGCTTTGTGGATTGGGTCAAGCACCCTGATGGTGCAACGGAGGACATTCGTTTTTGGGCCCAGTGGGTCGCGCTACATCCTGAAAAAAGACAGGAAATAGAGCGTGCGAAAAATATTCACGGACTTTTGGCGATGCCTGAAGGGCCGTTTGAAGCAGAAAAATCACGGGTATGGTCGCGCTTGCAATCTTCTATCATTGCTGAACAGCAAACGGAAATTGAGCAAGCCAAAAAAGAATTTTCTTTTACTTTCGCCTTCCAATTCGATACTGTGGTATGTGCTAAACGGTTCAGAGTTGCATCGGCGATAGTGCGTTTGTTGATGATTCCACCTGTTACTTACGGGAATCTGAATGATGATAATGGTAGAATTTCGAGCATAGCGGTCTTCAATTACTTTCCTCAGATCTTCTTGCTGTTGATTGTCATGGTAGCAGTCTGAAGTCATCAATAATCAAGAGGTTGGCTTTGGTAAGCTTGACAATAATTTGACAATCGAACATTCGTTTCGAGCAACCTTCCGTTGGCCATCAGCTTTTAGAAGTTAAAATATAGACCGCTATTTCCTCGGTGATATAACTGGTAGCCTATTGCTGAGGCCATAATTATTTATTCGTATATGGTAGTAACGGTTAGAATTACGAATATCCTTTTCCTGTATACTCCTGATGAAATTACATAAATTGCCCTTTGTTGTTGTCAAAGTGAAGTTTGATGATGGTGGCTTGAAGGTAAAAGTACGATGTAAATATAAGACGTTTTTACTGTAGGTTTGTGAATGGTAATCTTCTGCCTCAAGTAGCAAATTCAGCCCGTCGTTAAGGCATATTATGAAGCTATTTACTTATCCGGAGGACCTTCTATTGCAGGTCCATTTTTTGAATTATACCTTTGATGGTTGTTTTTTAATCTAATGAATTCATATTGTTGGTTTATTTGGAATGAGATTTTCCATGGTGTTTTTATGTTGGGGTAGCGGTGACTGAAGTTGTGGACTGCTGCTGGTATAGGTATTATTTAGTTGTGAATTATAGACAAAAGCATGGCTGTATTATTCTGCTTTGATGGTCATCAACACTCGGTGATTCTATGCATTGGTGTAATTTCGATAATATTTAATCTCCATTGGTTGCTTGGGAAGCGGATAGATCAGCGGTTTTTCTTTGGAAACAAACGACTCTGTTAGGCAGTGATCAGGTTTCTGCATCCATATTTGGCGGTGTTTGACGAGGTAAAAAAATTGGGTATTATTAAATTCCTGTGGTCTAAAATATTGCTGATGACGCATTTTGGCATAAGGCCGCTGATAGATTAGATTGACCTGCTTCTCCAAAAGCCTTGTTCTGCGGCTTTCATGGCCGTGAAGGCTTCACCACGGTACCACAATTGTTCGTAATACCCTCCAATTCCTCTTGTTCATCTTAGCTTCCAACGGTTGGTTTGAGCCACTATTGCCTTCAGATTATTCGGTACAAATGCCTTCGGAATGGCCATGTTGAAACAGCACTCCAGATAGAAAAGGTAGATACAAAACTTGGGAATCGGTAGTCTTACCTGTTTCAGAATTGATATTGGGTAAAGTCGCACCCGCATACGCAATATAAAACCGGTCTGTTGGAAGGTGTGCTAAGCCTAAATTTGGGCGTTGATGATGCATTTAACGCATGAAGGAAATAGATGCTTTCATAAAGCAGTCTGAAAAATAGTACACTTAAACTACGGGATTGGATCCGATATAATTTATCTGTATTACTACCCTTTGCAATTGATAGGGGGGGATAGATTTGTGTGGTGGTGGGGTATACTGACGTGATGCCCGTTTAGATTATCCAAAAAACATTATCCGCATTTTAATATAGACCAATAGGCGGAGGCTGCGGGTAATCGAACAGCGGTAGATACAAAGCCCCCCTTTTAGTTTCGGCCTATCTATGCCCAGGTTGTTTCATGGGATGAAACCGGGATAATTTTTTAAACCAATCACAATTATTCAGGAGAGATGAGTTATATTGATTGTAGTCAAACTAAAAAAAATTATAGCGAATAAACCATGAATAATATCATTGATAATTTCCGATTGGATGGGAAAATAGCCATTGTTACAGGCTGCAAACGCGGTATTGGTAAAGCGATGGCAGAGGGACTTGCCGAGGCGGGTGCGGATATCATCGGGGTGAGCGCCACCCTGGAACTCAAAGGGAGCGAAGTTGAACAGGCTGTGAAAGCCCGTGGCAGAAACTTCACAGCCTATCAGTGTGATTTTTCAGATCGTAAATCGCTCTATCGATTTATTGCAGCGGTAAAAACAGACTTTGCGCAGGTGGATATCCTGGTGAACAATGCAGGGACAATTTTGAGAGCGCCAGCAGTTGAGCATCCTGATGAGATGTTTGACAAAGTAGTGGAAGTGAATCAGAATGCCCAGTTTATTTTAACGCGTGAGTTCGGCAAGGAAATGGTCGCACGCCGGTCGGGAAAAATAATTTTCACCGCTTCCCTTTTGACTTTTCAGGGGGGAATTACAGTTCCTGGATATGCCGCGAGTAAGGGGGCCATTGGGCAGTTAACGATGGCCTTTGCCAATGAATGGGCAGCCAAGGGCGTGAATGTGAACGCCATTGCTCCGGGCTATATCAGCACTGATAATACGGAAGCATTGCGCAATGATGAAGATCGTTCGGAGTCAATATTGAGCCGTATTCCGGCTGGCCGATGGGGGACACCTCAGGATTTTGCAGGGCCGGTGGTCTTCCTTGCCTCGAAAGCGTCGGCATATATGCACGGATCAATCATGTTGGTGGACGGCGGCTGGATGGGGCGATAAAGGGAGTCATAGAAATTTAATTTCTCAAAGCGACAATGGCCAGGTTGGATGATGATTTTAAACTCAACTTCATCATGTTTCCCGGCGTCGCTTTCGCTTATGAATTCTTGTAGCTAATAGAGTGAGCAGTACAAGACCCAAGAGTTAAGGAGCGTGTTTGATAGCGCGCTTTCGGTGAATTTTTTCTGATTTATGACTGTGGTTATTGGATCAGTAGCCAGAGGTGTAGCGTGGAAGAGCTCCTTACGACCCGAAACGTACACAAAGCAAAGCTGTCTTTTAGAAGAATGATCCCTTTTTGTTGTTCATTATAATTGAAATGAACCAATCAGGTTTAAAAGAAGGAATAAGAAAATGCACCTCCCAAAATAAGTATGGTGGCAACCACCTGTCAAAAATCATTGCGACGAACCAAATGAGTGATCTTTGGGCTGTCGAATAATTTTGTGCCCCAGGTAAGTTATCTCTCGATAAGGATAAATGGTTTTAAGGCAAAATTAGATATCACCGCTCGTGATTACTGTTACCCTTGCTCAGTTCTTTTTTATAGCATCATATTTTCAGCCTATTGAGGCTTTCTTTTTGTTTAGGAAAATTTTTGTAAAGGTTTGTGCTTTATTCAAATGGAAAACATGATGGTAACCTATATCTGTATTCTCAGATTTTATTTTCCTTAGAGATATTTACCTTTTTTTATTCTATCGATAATGAAGACAGATGATTTTTTGCACTTATTATGTACGAATATAAACTGATGATAAATGTATGGTGGGGGGTAAGGTGTATCTGCAAATAAGTGATTTATTTTTTAGCGGGCTGATATTTGGCCTGAGTATTTTCATTAAAATGAAAAATTAAGACTTCAATTTATTTCAACATTACATAAGCCTTCGAAATTTAATATTTTATTGGTATATTATTATTCACTACTTGTAGGGGATATGCCACCTTTGAATTTGGCTGATCTGAAAATTATGATCTGACCCTAAATCCCTCAATCAAATTTTAACTTTTTAATTTATTTTTTTATGTTGAATCAAACTATGGTAGGTACCGATGTAAAAACCTATCAAAATTTTCTCGCGGGTAAATTAGTAAGCACCGCTGAACATTTCGAAGTATTAAACCCCTGTACAGAGGAGGTGATTGCTATGGCGCCTCGAGCGACTAAGCAGGATGCAGAAATGGCCGTTTCGTTGGCGAAAAAAGCTCAGGTGAGCTGGGGGCTTTTGCCCTCTGTTCAAAGAGCAGAATATCTAAAAAAAATGGCTGAAATTATTCGAGAACATCGAGTTTTTTTAGCTAAAACGTTGGCCACTGAGCAGGCTAAAGTTCTAAGTTTAGCTCAGGTAGAGATTGATGTTACGGCAGTATATTTCGATTATTATGCCGGCCTTGCACGCTCTTATGAAGGCGAAATTATTCAAAGTGACCGTCCTAATGAGCAAATAATGTTGCATAAGCTGCCAATTGGTATCGCTGTGGGGATTTGTCCGTGGAACTTTCCATTTTTTGTGATGGCGAGAAAGATCGCTCCTTCCTTGTTAACCGGAAACGCATGTATCGTAAAGCTGAGCAGAGAAACGCCAGTAGTTTGCCTGGAATTTGCCAGCCTTATTGCTGACATTGGCTTGCCTGAGGGTATTTTAAGTATCCTTTCAGGTTTTGGTAGTGAGGTAGGACAAGCTTTGGCAGAACACCCAGATGTAGGTATCATCAGTTTGACAGGTTCAGTGTCAGCTGGGCAACAGGTGATGGAAGCTGCTTCAAAAAATATTACCAAAGTTTCTTTGGAGCTTGGAGGAAAGGCCCCGGCAATAGTTTGCAAGGATGCTGATTTAGACTTGGCAGTAAAAGCGATTATCGATTCGCGGGTGATTTTCAGTGGGCAGGTATGTAATTGCGCTGAGCGTGTTTATGTTGAGGAAGAAATCTATGATGCATTTATGGAAAAGTTGATTCCAGCGATGAAAGCGGTTCATGTTGGTGATGCACTTACGGATGAAAATGCGGAGATGAGCGCGCAAATTAATGAAAGTCAGCTCAATAAAATTGAGGGAATGGTTAATCGTGCTGTGGAAGCAGGAGGGAAAATTTTAGTCGGAGGGCACCGTATCAAAACCTTTGAGAAGGGGTTCTATTTTGAGCCTACCTTGATTGTGGATGTCGCTCAAGACTCTGAAATCATGCAAGAGGAAACTTTCGGCCCAATTTTACCGGTGATGAAAGTAAGTTCATTTGATCAGGCACTCGATTATTCAAATGACAGTGAATACGGCTTAACCTCTTCTATTTTCACGAACGATATCAACAAGATTTTGCGTGCAACCAAAGAATTGAGATATGGGGAAACGTATGTTAACCGTGAGCATTTTGAGGCAATACAGGGATTCCATGCCGGTTTCCGTAAATCTGGGATCGGCGGGGCTGATGGTAAGCATGGATTGGAGGAATATTTGCAAACAAAGGTGATGTATATTCAGCAGAACTGATCATTTTGAGGTGACTTGTTACAATATTCTTCAAAGTGAAAAATTGTAATATAACAATAATTTCCGACCGTTTGTAAACAAAGGGTAATGGAAGTATTGTAAGGGTCAACAATTAGTTATTAGTGGTTTTCGATAATTAGAAGAAATTTAAGAGTGTACGGTTTTTACTGTACACTTTTTTTTGTCGTGGGCATTTAAATGAGCGCGAGGAGTAGGTTATTTATCAATTGGCTTGATGGTATTTTCTTCTATGATCATCCCCAAATAGTATTTTACAATAGTCAGGGGAGTTGGCTTCAAAACAAGTGCTGATCAAATAGATATAGCGCTTTTATCTTAAGGAGGCGCATGGGTCTTGTCCTAAATTTTTGCGTGTCCAATAAAGTGCACTCATTTTACAAGTATGGGAACTAATTTAGTGTTGATAATGAGGAGGTTATTGGGTGGGTTTATATGGGGGGCAAGATAATCCGCGATATCCTCGTAAAAAGGCAAAAAAAGGATCGAGTAATTATTTTAGTTCAATTTTTTTGAGGGAGATGTTACTATTGTTACCCTTATTTGATTCCTATGGGTAACCAAAAACCAAATAGGCAGGAAGGATAGTTATCTGAATTGTTTCTAAATTGTTATAGCTACTCCGGAGTATTATTTATCCTATTACTAACCCACTTAATGAACTATTAAATTTTTTGATATGAAAGATCATTTAAAATATTTTGGTAATTCCTTTTATACTCTGATTGTCTGTTGTTTACTGCTGATTTCTCAGAATGTATATGGTCAAATTACCGTTAATTCACTCTTAGACTTGCAGCCGTATTTGAAACAAAGTAATGTAAGTGTTAAGCTGGCTCCGGGCACCTATGCTGTTACCGCTGATGATGTTATCGACGGTCGCATTGGGAGTTATTGGTCGGGATCTGAGCATCTTGGGAATACGTATAATCTCTTTCTGTTTGAAGGAAATAACAGCACGTATGATTTCACAGATGTAACCATAAATGTCTCAACAATGACGGCTCAGTCAGCAGGAAGGGTTGATTTTCACGAGATACGAATCATTGGCAACCAGAATACAATTCAGAACTTAACGATGGTGGATGATGGCTCTGAGCATGATGCTCCTTCTTTCAGGGCAACAAATATTGTCATGGACGGCGAGCAGAATCTCTTGGAGGGCTGCCATTTTACGGTTAAAGGGTCGTATCCATATGGTTATGGAGATATTTTCGGGAAGGGAGGAAGTAACATTATCAGTCACCAAAAGAGAAGTGCTTGTTTGATCAGGGGTAATTCTAATAAAGTTAAGGATTGCACCTTTATCTGTCGAAATTATGGACACGGGATATTTTTTCAGGGAGCCAATGACCCCATGGTTGAGGGCTGTTTTGTTGAGGGGGAGTTGAGAAAGGTTTCTGAAGTTTTGGCAGAGGATGGTACCGGGAGCCCGGCAGATAATGTAGATTTTGAAACCATATTTGGATTCAACTTAAGGGATGTACAAGGGGATTATTACTTTAGTTTGCAGGAAGCAGGGATTCGATCTTATAATGCCGGTGAGACCGTTATTGATGGGGTTGAGTATAGTAGGGGAGTTGTGAATGCGACGATATTAAATTGTCGAGTAGAAAAAATGCGAACGGGTGTCAGTATTGGTTGGGCTCAGGGATTTAAGTATGTCGAAAATTCCACAATGCTTGGTTGTGAAACAGCTTATTGGATTGGAGGGGACTCAGAAATCGTGAATTGTAAAGGGGATGCTTCAGTCGGTGCGCTTTTATCTGAAGATGTTGGTCGGAGTAATTCAAAAATAGAACTGACTCTTTTGGATAACTTTGTAGAGCCTTTAGATGGTGAAGTTACGGCAGTATATTATGCTGGGTCTGGGCATGAAGTGGTATTGAATGATGCCACGAGTACACAGTTAGATAACATCGATATTGTTTTGGGAGGAAAGCGGTTGGCGCACAGATTCCTCGAAGGATCGACCAGTGCGCCATTAAATTATGCTGCAAATAACTTGTTGTTTATTAATAATACAAAGTACCCCGTTTATGTGGGGAATCAGGCCACAGGTCTAACCATTGAAAGTTGCAGTGAAGTGATCGATGATGGTACTTCCACAACGGTCTTGAATACAGAGGGCTGTACTTACAATGTCGCCCTTAGCGGCACAGCAAGTCAGTCCTCTACAGGCTATGGAGGGTTAGCAGCTTATGCAATTGATGGCAATACAGCTGGTAATTTTAGTCATGGTTCTGTGACCCATACAGCAGGTGATACCGAGAGCCCATGGTGGCAAGTTGAATTAGCGAGAAATATTAGTGTCGGGGAAATCGTTATTTATAACCGGACGGACAATTGTTGCAAAAGCAGGTTGTCTAATTATACCGTTTCAGTATTGGATATTAATGGAAATGTTGTTTTTAGTCAAGATAACAATGGTACACCTGACCCAAGCCTAATTGTAGATGCAGGAGGTGTTACAGGTAGAACGGTTAAGATCCAAATTAATGGCACTGGAACGCTCAGTTTAGCAGAGGTACAAGTATTTCAAAGTGATCGGGTATATGTAAGGGTAGAGGCGGAAGATTATGTCCAAATGAATGGAATTCAGGCTCAGACAACAACCGACCAGGATGGTGGTGAAAATGTTGGGTGGATTAATGATGGAGATTGGATGGACTATGAAGTTGAGATTCCGACAACGGGTACTTACAATTTGCATTATCGGATCGCCAGCTTGGCGAATGGTGGCGATTTGAGTTTGTTGGTTAATGGTCAGCAGGTAGATCAGGCGGTATTTGGTGCTACGGGAGGGTGGCAAAATTGGCAGACAGTTTCGTCGGTAGCCCAACTGACTGAAGGGAAAAATACACTTAGGGTGTATTCAAATCGCGATGGGTGGAATTTTAATTGGTTTGAAATAGATAATTTGGAGGAGAACAACCAGCGTATTTTATCTGCTGAATCACTCACAGGAGTAAAGTTGTACCCGAATCCGGTAATAGATAAATTGCATTTATCTAACAATTCCGGCGCCTCCATGAAAATTTATAGCCCTACAGGGGTTTTATTAATGGATGAAAGAAATTTACCGAAAGATGCAACGCTTGACCTAAGTGGTATAAGTAGTGGGCTAATTTATGTAAATCTCGTTGAGGGGCAAAAAGTAAGGAATTACAAAATAATCAAAAAGTAAAATTTTTAGTAAACTACCACTGCTTATTGGCAAAATTAGAAGTGGAATAATAAGGAGCCTATTCTTGGGCTCTTTATTTTTTTGAAACAGATATAGTGGGTAGTTTAAAAGCGTGGCGGTGTTTTTTATTTGTTGATATTCAGCGGTAGGTTACATCAGTGCCCCCATTTTTGTATATGAGTATACCTACAAATGATGCTAAATTTTATGTTTTTGCGAACTAAGAAGTTAATTTGAAAATGTTGGGTAGTGAAGATTACTTGCTCAAGGTCATCACCATTCAGTAATATTAAATGGAATTAAATTTTTAACAAATACAGTATATATTGGTAGTTATTTGAGTCCTTATGATTGTTGTCAAAAGGATTGGAATACTTGTGTTTATTTAATTGGTGTGCTATTGTAATTGAACTTTAAATAGGTAACCAATGTAGGTTATGTTACATTAAAAGAGTGATAAAATTATATTAATTTTGAATAATTGGTATGAAAAATTTATTTATTTGTGAAAGATGTATTCTCCCGTGAAGATGACTGTTAAAGTTTTTGTGTGCTAATTAATATTTTTGGGTTATAGAGGTGACTTTTGGGGGATGTGAAAAGTAATTTTGGTTTACTTATCTTACGGTTGAAAAAAATTCCTCTGCATTTTATATGTTTTGGAGGAGTCTCATGGGTGAAAATCAATAAGACTTGCGGATTCCCATTAGTTTATCCTGTCGAAAATAGGCCAGCACCCCACTCAAAAACATGATTTTTACCATCGTAGGGACGCTGTATGCAACCTTGGTACCGATAGGTGCAAAAATTTCAACAGTCAAATGTTAAGCTCAGTGAGTGTGAAGTAACTTAGAGCTTTAAATAAAAAAAAGTAGAGCACTGCAAATCTCATGCTGTTATAAACCTTCCAATCATATTGCCAAAAAAGGAAGGGAAGTTGTGAAGAGTCTTATTTTTAAGGCTCTTTTTTTTGTTGCGCAACTGTGGACTGGTTGACTTAATTTTGTAGCGACACTCATTGACTCCGCCAATGTATTTATCTTTTAACCTGTAATGGGGTAAAATAGTGTTTTTGTAAGTGACTGATAATCAGTGGTAGGTTACATGATTACCCCTGAATTGATACCTGAGTATACCTATAAATCACCTCTGTTGTCCCTGTTTTGAGGAACTCATCGGCTAAATTACATGTACTGAACGACGAAATTTTTAATTCGAGCTTTACATTTTTTTTGTGCATCATGAGAAGTATCATCGCCTTTATTTTCTTTTTTATAGCGCAGACTTCTTTCGGGCAAGCTGTCCTGAAAGTCGGTAATGCTGATTTTTCAGATTGGACCACTATTGATAAATCAAAGCATGACGAAGCCACTTTTGCCTCTGGGGCTTCTATTAAATATCAATACCCCGCGGGTGATTTTGAATATCATGGATTTAAAGCGATAAGAAACTATGCCGCCGACTGGAGCCTCTATGATGGTCTTGCATTTGAATTGGTTTTGAAGGAAAATGTAGATTATAAGGCGTTGATTTCAATTGATGTGGTAAATCCACGGAGCACGGCAATCATCGAAACACGGGGTAAAGGCACAAAGGCTTCAGGCGAAATTGGAGATGATTTTCCTTTGGAAGATGAAAGTGCGAGAAGAAAGGCACTGGGTATTAAATTAAAAGTGTAGAGGCTAAGAACGAAAACCACCTGATCGTAGCATTGACCGACGGCAGGAGACAGGAAATCCAGATCAGTGATTTTTATGGTGTGCAGGCTGATGGAAAGGTCAAGGTTACTGAATGTTTAAATGTTCGAAAAGTTAGAGAAGAGCGTAATTTTTAAATCTTATGAATAAACTGATGAAGCAAATTATTTTTTTATTATTCATTCTTTTTACTCCCTTATTCGGCCAGGCGCAGTTAAAGCTGTGGTATGATAAGGCAGCCAATAATTGGAACGAGGCTTTACCGATCGGAAATGGGCGGATAGGCGCAATGGTATATGGTATCCCTGATCATGAAAATATTCAGATAAACGAGGCCACTTTATGGTCGGGTAAACCACACAGGAATGATAATCCAGCGGCTCAAGAAGCATTGGAACAGATGCGATCGTTATTATTCAATGATCAATATGCTGAGGCGCATCGCTTGGCGAACGATAAATTTATTTCCAAAACGTCGCATGGGATGAACTATGAGACGGCGGGTAATATCCATATCAATATGCCACAACACGCACATTACAGCAACTATTATCGTGAACTGGACATTGAAAACGCAATAGGTAAGACAAGATATACGGTAGATGGCGTGGTCTATGAGCGGGAAATTTTCTCCTCATTTACCGATCAGGTGATGACAATCCGTTTGACTGCCAGTGAAAAAGGTAAGATCAGTTTTTCGACTACTGCTACTCGACCAGCACCGGCAGAAGTTCAGGTGGAAACCCCTGCAAATGACCTGCTGACAATGACGGGTTATTCATTGGACAACAAAAACAAGCGCCTGCCAAGGGATGCCAAAGCGATTGAAGGGCGTGTGAAGTTTGAAACACGAATGAAGATAGATGCGCAGGGAGGGCAGGTATCTTCTGATGGGCAACAGCTAACGGTTGCCAATGCCAACAGCGTTACGATTTATGTTACCACGGCCACTAACTTTGTTAATTATCAGGACATCAGTGCCGACCCTCATCGTTTGGCTCAATCGTATATCGACAAAGCGCAGAAGACTGCTTACAAAAAGAGGAAAAAGGAACACATACAATATTATCAAAACTTATTCAAGCGCGTAAGTTTGGATTTGGGACAAACCGAAGCAGCAAATTTACCGACTGATCAGCGGATCAAGGCTTTCAGCACCACGGAAGATCCCGCCTTGGCGATGCTATATTTTCAGTATGGCCGTTACCTGTTGATTTGCTCTTCACAGCCCGGTGGGCAGGCATCCAACCTTCAGGGGATTTGGTGTAATGAGTTGACGCCTCCCTGGAAGAGCGCCTATACCATCAACATCAATACAGAAATGAATTACTGGCCGGCAGAAAAAACAAATCTGCCTGAAATGCATGAGCCCTTGATTCAGCTGATTCAAGAACTATCCTCCGCAGGTCAAGAAACGGCGAAGGTGATGTACGGCGCAGATGGTTGGGTAACCCACCACAATACTGATATTTGGCGGATATGTGGTCCTGTAGATGGCTCAACCTGGGGAATGTGGCCGATGGGCGGTGTTTGGTTAAGTCAGCATTTATGGGAGAAATATCTTTATAATGGAGACCTTGATTACCTGAAGTCTGTTTACCCGGCGATGAAGGGAGCTGCTGAGTTTTGCCTGAGTTTCATTGTGCCTGTTCCAGAAAACAATTGGATGGTGATTACTCCTTCCACCTCCCCAGAGAACCGACCAGCCCATCATCCAAACATGGTTAACGAGGCTTACGGGACAACATTGGACAATCAGTTGGTGCTGGATATTTTGACAAAAGTTGCTGAAGCAGCAAAGTTGTTGAATGTTGATAATTCACTGATTACTAAAATTAATCAAACCATTCCACAACTTGCGCCAATGCAAATTGGACAGCACGGACAATTGCAGGAGTGGATGTACGACTGGGATGACCCGGAAGATAAACACCGTCATGTATCACACCTGTATGGTTTGTTCCCCTCCAATCAGATTTCTCCTTACCGTAATCCGCTATTGACTCAGGCTGCAAAAAATTCACTGATTTACAGAGGGGACCCTTCAACGGGTTGGTCGATGAACTGGAAAATCAACCTTTGGGCTCGCTTGTTAGATGGTAACCACGCCTATAAGTTGATGACCGATCAGATCAAACTTGTCGGAAGACCAGATTCCCCTAAGGGTGGTGGTACCTATCCCAATATGCTGGATGCACATCCACCTTTTCAGATCGACGGAAACTTTGGCTTCACCTCCGGACTTACTGAAATGCTGATGCAGAGTCACGATGGGGCCGTGCACCTTATTCCGGCACTACCCGATAATTGGAAGAATGGCAGTGTGCAAGGACTTCGCGCACGGGGAGGCTTCGAAATTCAGGAAATGATCTGGGAGGATGGCCAACTGAAAAAGGTAAAGGTAAAATCTCATCTTGGAGGATTATGCCGACTTAGGGCTTATAATGAGTTGAAAGCTGCTTCGGGCAGTAAATTAACCATTGCTGAGGGCGCAAATACAAACCCATTTTTTAAACAGCCCTCGATCAAAGAACCGCTACTTTCTGACGCAGCTAATATTGGCGACTTCAAGCTGCCAAATAGCTTCATGTATGATGTGGAAACCGAAGTAGGTCAGGTATTTACATTATTGGTTAAAGAATAAAGCGTATATATTATCATTTTTTTATTTAGTAATTTTTATGAATAACCTAAAGAGCTTATTTAATCCGTTCTGCTTGGGATTAGCATTATTGCTGTTCTCTTGCGGTCATTCAAAATTTAAGATTCAGGAAAATAAACATGGTATCTCCGTAGATATGGGGGACATGATCTTGGATATTCAGGTTTTGGACGAATCCATTGTGCATGTTCAGAAGTATCTTCCGAATACAAGCGCAGAAGCCAAGCCTGATTATGTTACTGTACTCAAGGCTGCTGATGTTGCTGTTCCTTTTAAAGTCCGCGAGTCAAAAGGGGAAATCAAATTGTCCACCGAATCGGTGGCAGTGATGATTACCGATGATGGAAATATTGAGTATCAAGATGCAGAAGGGAAATATTTGGTGGCAGAAACCAATGATTTGACCTACGTGAAGCCTGGTGCTGAGCGGGAAGTATCTCAGGCATTTGTGGCAGGTGATGAGGCGCTCTATGGTTTGGGTCAATATCAAAGCAATATTCTGAACTGGAGAGGGCAATCCAATCGCATGGAGCAATTCAATCAGGAAATTGTTGTTCCGTTCCTGATGTCCACCAACCAATATGGTATCTATTGGCACAATTACAGTGTAACAGATTTTAACGAGCCACAACATGAAATTGAGTTCGATAAAGAAAAAATGCTCGCTTTTGTGAAGAAGCAAGATCAGGATTTGGGGCAGGATGCTGAGAATGTAATCAAGCACAAAATAGAGGAAAACAAAGAGCGCAACATTCGGGTAACCACCTTTACGCCAAAGAAAACGGGCGCTTACAGTTTCATGATTGAAAGTGATAAGTCTGAGCGTATGAGAGGAGAGATTCGTTTGTTGATCGATCAGGATACGGTCATCAATTATAAAACGATTTGGGTACCGACAACCCACTCCGGTTCTAAGGTTCTTCAGGCAGGAAAAGAATATGAGGTCGTATTGCAGAATACCGGTTCGAGAAAAATGGCTGGTCGCTTATTGTACAATGAGCCGGACTTCAACAAGACCGTTTTCAGTAGTAAAAAAGGATCGGCAATCGATTACTATTTTGTGCATGGAAAGAATCCTCAGCAAGTTTTGGCAAAATATCAGCAACTGACCGGTAAGAGCCCAATGTTCGCTAAGAAATCATATGGTTTCTGGCAGTGTCGTGAGCGTTATCATGATCAGGAAGAATTATTGACCAACGCAAGAGCGCTTAGAAAACGCCAAATTCCAGTGGATAATATTGTGCAGGATTGGTTCTATTGGCCTAAGGGAACAAAAGGCCCTGAGTGGGACAGAGCAAAATATCCTAATCCCAAAGCAATGGCTGATGAACTTGAGGGGCTAAATATGAACCTGATGGTTTCGGTATGGCCGATGGTGAACAATGATCCACTGCTGAAAAAGTACAATTTGTTGGGGAATAAAATGGGGGAGAGAAACCATAACCTTGACTTTTATGATCAAGGGGTGCGTGATCGTTATTACAAAATGTTAAGTGACAGTATGTTCCATTTTGGGGTGAAATCGATCTGGTTGGATGGAACCGAGCCCGCAAGCCCACCATCAGCAGATGCCATGACGGCCATTGGTCAATTTGATGAAGTTTCAAATGCTTATTCGCTCGTTGTGAACAAAGCAATGTATGAGGGTAAACGTAAAGAGTATCCTAATGAAAGGGTATTTAACTTAACCCGTTCAGCTTATGCTGGGCAGCAACGATTCGGCGCAACTTCATGGTCAGGGGATGTTCAGGCAACCTGGGAACAGTTTGCAGAACAAATTCCTGCAGGACTGAATTTTACCATGGCGGGTATCCCTTATTGGACGCATGATATTGGTGGATTCTTCCGTGATTCCAAGTCAATGAACCCCATTTATGACAGTCAGTACACGAACCCTGAGTTTATTGAACTGCTAACGCGATGGTTTCAGTTTGGTGCCTTCAGCCCAATTTTCCGCATTCATGGTTACGTTTCAGAAACGGAGATTTGGAGATATGATCAAGCCTTTGAAAACACCGCCCGAAAATTCATCGATCTTCGATACAAATTAATGCCATATATTTATTCTGAAGCATGGAAAGTAACCAAGAACAGCCACTCATTGATGAGTCCTTTGGCTTATTATTATCCAAATGATAAGAAAACATGGGATATCAAGGATCAGCTGTTTTTCGGGGAATCTATGATGGTGGCTTTTGTAACGAATTATCAACAACGATCAAAAACAGTTTATTTGCCAGAAGGGAAGTGGTTCGACTACTGGACGAATGAGCAAATGCAAGGAAATAAATCTGTTGAGGTAAATGCCCCATTGGATGAAACACCGATTTTTGTAAAGGCAGGAACGATTTTGCCCACGGGTCCAAAAGTGCAATATGCTACCCAGCCAACTGATGAGCCAATGACCATCCGAATTTATCCTGGCAAAGATGCGCAATATGTTTTGTACCTGGATGATAACGAAAGCAACGATTATGAAAAAGGGAAATATTCGGAAATAGAATTCAGCTATAACGATCAGCAAAACACGCTCAGCATTAACAAGGGTAACGATCAATACCTGAACCTGACAGCTAACCCTATTAAGCTGAAGATTGAGAAGGTCGGAGGATCTGCTCAGCAGTTGATGTTTAATGGTCAAAAAACGCAAGTTACATTATAATAGGAAACCTGCTGAACAGGTGAGTGGTGGTGCACTGGAGATCAACCCAAATAATCACCATTCACCTGTTTTTTTCATGATGAGTGTGTGGAATTTACGGCATGAAAGAAAGTTTTTAGACATGCTCCAAGGGGCGCTGTAAACTCCTATTTCTATTTTTTATTACTCAACAGCAAGCTTATGAGTGTCATCAAATATCTATTGACCCCTCTATTTCTCAGTTTACTGATCAATGCTCACGCTCAGGAGCAACCGAACATCATTTTTTTAATGACGGATGATCAGCGATGGGACAATCTGGGGTGTTATGGAAAAAAAGAATTTGTTACCCCCAATATTGATGCTTTGGCAGAAAAAGGAGTGGTGTTCGATAAAGCCTATTATGCCGTAGCGATCTGCATGCCGAGCAGGGTAACGATGATGACCGGACGATATAATTCGAACCATCAGGTGGGTTTTGTAGCGCCAACAGATTATACCTTATCTCAAAAGGACTTTCAAAACAGTTATCCGGCACAATTTAAAAAAGCAGGTTACCGAACCGGATTCATTGGTAAAGTGGGTTTTACAGTAACCGAACAGGCAAAAAGGCCGAGTACGCCCACCAAGCATTATTACAAGCAGCAGATGGGAGAGGTATTTGATTTTTTTGCAGGTAGTGAAACTACCGAGACCAAAGGACATGTGATTTGGCCAGAAAATGACGCCGGGCTGAAGCAGATTTATGATACCAACAGAAAAAATTCGGGTCGTACCCTAAGGACGGGTGAGGCGATGTTGCGCTTCCTCGAAACACAGCCGCAGGATCAACCCTTCTGTTTATCAGTAAGTTTTTATGCCGTAAAACACGACCACGACAGCCATATTTATTGGCCGCATCATGAGCAGTTTGAAAGTGTTGAAATGTCTGTTCCTGATAATTGGGTGGTTGAAAATGAGGTACTCCCCAAAGTGGTCAGGGAAAATGCACGGGGTGTGCGTTTGCACAAACAGCGATCTTCTACACCGGAAAAATATCAGCGGTTGGTGCGCCGTTTTGCCACTCAGGGCTACAGTGTTGATGCGCAGGTGGGCAAGTTGGTGGATTATCTGAAGAAGCAAAATCTCCTTGAGAATACCATCATTATCTATACCAGTGATAATGGTCGTTTTCAGGGGGCGCATGGCTTATTTGACAAATGCTTACTGTATGATGAGTCCGTTAAAGCCCCTTTAATTGTCTATGACGGCAGAGCAACCGTTCGGCCTTATCGTGATTCAGCACTGATTTCCTCGGTTGATATTGCCCCAACGATGCTCTCGCTCGCAGGTCTGAAAATTCCTGCTTCGATGCAGGGAAGAGATTTCAGCGGATTGATGAATGGGCAGCAAAACCGGTCTAATTGGCGGGATGCGGTATTCTTTGAAGATCTGTTCGTTGCCCAGCTATTTAACGAGCGATACAATGAACAGGTGGATTTGATTAACGATCGGCTTATTGAAAACAACAAGTCCTACCGAAGCCATGGTATTCGGACAGGCCGGTACAAATATTTTCGGTATTACGAGCATTTTCCGGTGATCGAGGAACTATATGATTTGCAGGAGGATCCGCTCGAACAAAATAATTTGGCGCACAATTCAGCCTACTTTGAACTGTTGAAGCAAATGCGTAAACGCACCGATCAGCTTTATGAACAAGCGCACAAAAAAGCCAGCAAAGCACATTGAATTAATTAAAAATTATATTGATGAAACGTATTTTTTATAAAGTGATGATGACTTCTCTTTCCTTCATGCTCCTTGGAAAACAAGGGTTGATTGCGAAAGAAAAGCCCAATATTATTTTTATCATTACAGATGATCAAGGGATGGGTGATCTTGGTTGTACGGGAAACCCCTTTGTGAAGACCCCGCACATTGACCGGTTTTATGAACAATCCGTTCGATTGACCAACTATCACGTATCCACCACCTGTGCGCCAACACGTGCCTCACTTATGACCGGAAGGCATTGTAACCGGGTCAATGTTTATCATACTATTGCAGGGCGGTCATTATTGTTAGAGGATGAGGTTATCCTACCTCAGGTGCTTGCTCAGAATGGTTACACCAATGCAATGTTTGGTAAATGGCACTTGGGAGATAATTACCCCTATAGGCCAGAAGATAGAGGTTTTCATGAAGTTGTTCGGCATGGAGCTGGGGGAATAGGTCAAGGCCCTGACTACTGGATGAATGAGTATTTTGATGATTACTACATGCATAATGGGCAGGCAGAAAAATATCAGGGATATTGCACTGACGTCTTTTTTGATCAGGCCATTAACTTCATTCAAGAGAATAAAGATCAGCCTTTTTTTTGCTATTTGGCAACCAATGCTCCGCATGCTCCATACAATCTGCCCACCCAATATATTGACTTGTATCAAGGGAAAAAATTTGAGGATATTCATCCGAGGTGCCGCAGGTTTTATGGGATGATTTCCAATATTGACGATAACTTCAATCGGCTTGAACAAACCCTTGAAGCCTTGAATATCAAGGAAAACACCATTGTGATTTTCACCACTGATAATGGAACATCAGCAGGTAAAAACGTCTATAATGCCGGCTTAAAAGGTGGAAAGGGAAGTCAATATGATGGAGGACACCGTGTACCGTTTTTTATACGATGGCCCGATGGGCAAATCACAGGGGGGAAAGATATTGATCAATTGACAGCGCATTATGACCTTTTACCCACCTTGGCTGATCTTTTGGGTTTGGATTTCAACCCCTCAAAGAAGCTTGATGGCAAAAGCTTCAAACCGCTATTAACCTCAGAAGATTATCAGTGGGACAACCGTATTTTATATATGGATACCCAAAGGGAACAAAACCTGATCAAGTATAAACAATATACCGTCATGGATGAACGCTGGAGGCTGATCGATGGGACAAAGCTATATGATATGGATCAAGACCGAGGACAAAAGGTGAATGTCATTGAACAACATCCCGAAGTCGCAGGAAGGTTACAGCAAGGCTATGAGCGTTGGTGGCAGTCCTTTATTGATGAGGGGGCAGATCAAAAATATGCCTACATAAAGGTGGGTACCCCATATGAAAATCCCACCAAAATTTCCTCCCATGATTTACTGACTGGCAGATATTACGACGTATGGCATCAGAATGGAGCAATTGAAGGAAAACAGGCTGCGGGGAAATGGAAAATTGAGTTCGTAGAAACAGGTACTTACAATATTACATTACGAAGATTTCCGAAGGAGAGTAATTTGGGTTTTAACGCCGTATTTCCGGCACAACCGCATAGGGAAGAATTGGATAAAACGGCTCCAGCAAGCACAAAAAATAATTTTGCAGAGGCCCGCATGTATGTAGCAGGCATTACCAAGTCAGAAAAAATTGCAGCAGATGATCAACAGGTAACATTCACCTGCAAGGTACCGGTTGGAAAGTACGATTTTGAGGCTGAGATCATAGATGATTTGGGCAGAGTTCATCCAGCCTATTATGTTTATATAGAGAAGGTGGTTGGTTCTTAAGGAAGCCGGCAAGCGGTAGCTGATGGTCGGTCTGCGGAATCTTCCTAACCACCGGACACGAATGGTCAGTCATGTATCAGGGGTTATTTTTAATCGCGCACCTGATCTGTGCTACAACTGATCTTACCTAAATATTTTTCATCACTCCTCCTGCTGTTTAAAAATCAACTACTTCAATTCAGGTCAGTTTTATCAGGATCACTTAGCAACAAGTTGATGAATGCGACCCTTCGATTGGCTGATGGGAACAGGGCGATTTACGAAAATTATTAATCAAATCAAGCCTTGTGAAAAATTGGCAATAGGGATGTTTAAAATGAGCATAAAATTGAAAAATCTATACATTTTATTCGATTCTAAAAAGGGACATATTTGTCTTAGTTAATTTTAATTGAAAACATAGAGATCGATAATATATGTCTAACCGAAATATAGGTAATGTTCCTAAAGTAGGAATTCGACCAGTAATTGATGGAAGAGAAAACGGAGTAAGAGAATCTTTGGAAGATCAGGTAATGGCATTGGCAAATGCTGCCGCTTCCTTTATTTCTGAAAACTTGCGGTTTCCTAATGGCGATTTTGTTGAGTGTGTTATTGCTGATACCTGTATTGGCGGAAATGCTGAAGCAGCGGCTTGTGCTGAGAAATTCAGAAAAGAAGGGGTTGGAGTTTCACTGACGGTTACACCGTGTTGGTGTTATGGTACGGAGGTGATGGATACTGATCCGTTAATGCCGAAAGCGGTATGGGGATTTAATGGTACCGAGCGCCCCGGGGCTGTTTATCTGGCGGCGGCATTAGCTGGCTATACGCAAAAGGGCTTACCTACTTTTGGAATTTATGGCCGCGATGTGCAGGACGCCGGTGATACTTGTATTCCAGCGGATGTACAGGAAAAAGTATTAAGATTTGTGAAGTCGGCACTTGCGGTGGCACAAATGAAAGATAAATCCTATTTGTCTATTGGGTACAGTAGCATGGGGATTGCGGGCTCAATGGTTGATGTGAATTTTTTGCAAGATTATCTGGGCGTTCGGACTGAGTTTGTCGAGTCTGTAGAAATCCTTCGCCGTATCGATGAAGGTATTTATGATCAAGACGAATACCAAAAAGCATTGGCATGGACCAAGCAAAATTGCCGACAGGGAGAGGATATCAATAAAAAAGAAGAGCAGGTTGATGAGGCTCAAAAGCAGTTAGAATGGGAAACGGTGATTAAAATGACCCTCATCTGCCGTGATATGATGATTGGTAATGAGCGATTGGTAGAGAAGGGATTTCGTGAGGAAGGCTTGGGCCGTAATGCACTTTTTGGAGGCTTCCAGGGGCAGCGCCAATGGACAGATTATAAGCCTAATGCTGATTTTACGGAAGCTATTTTAAATTCGTCTTTTGATTGGAATGGCATCCGACAGGCTTTTGTTTTTGCCACAGAGAATGACTGTTTAAATGGCGTGTCGATGTTGTTTGGTCACCTGTTAACAAATACAGCTCAAATCTTTTCAGATGTTAGAACTTATTGGAGCCCGGAAGCAGTTAAGCGCGTTACAGGTCAATCACTTTCGGGAATCGCTAAAGAGGGTGTGATTCACCTGATTAATTCAGGCTCTACTACGCTGGATGCTACAGCACAACAGCGAAATGCGGCAGGAGAGCCGGCGATGAAGCCTCATTGGGAAATTTCTGAGGCAGAGGCACAGCAATGTTTGGACAATACTGTTTGGCCTCCCGCAGACCGAGGATATTTTAGAGGAGGGGGGTTTTCTTCCTTATTTAAAACCCAAGGGCAAATGCCGGTAACCATGTGTCGGGTAAATTTAGTCAAAGGGCTCGGGCCTGTACTCCAAATTGCTGAGGGCTGGACGGTTGAGTTACCTGAAAATGTTCACAAAATTTTGGATGAAAGAACCAATCCTACTTGGCCTACCACCTGGTTTGTGCCTAAAACTACCGGAGAAGGGGCTTTTAAAGATGTATATACCGTGATGGCGAACTGGGGAGCAAATCATGGAGCCATTAGTTACGGGCATATCGGAGCGGATTTAATTACCCTTGCGTCCATGTTACGGATTCCGGTAAATATGCACAATGTTGATGCGGAAAAAGTTTTTCGTCCAAGTGCCTGGTCAGCTTTTGGTGAGGATCAGGAGGGAGCAGATTACAGAGCATGTTCAACTTATGGTTCATTGTATGGGATGGGGTAAGATGTTGAGCTTTAATATTCTATAAACCTGCTGAGCATTTTTTTAACGCCTTTTTTAATTTTTTATGATGCAAGACAAAGATATTGCAATAGTTTTTGATTGCGGCGCCACTAATGTCCGAGTAATCGCCATCAACAAAGTTGGTGGCGTGGTGGGCAGTCATTCGATGCCTAATCAAACTGATGAAGATCACCAATGCGTGGGAGGTCGCATTTGGGATTTAGAAAAGCTGTGGGATAAACTGTGTGAATGTTCCCGTATAGTAATGGATGGCGTAGACCCAGATCGGATTGCCGGCGTTACGGTGACTACTTTTGGTGTTGATGGAACATTTGTAAACGAACATGGAGAGATGCTTTACCCGGTAATCTCTTGGCAGTGTGAGCGCACCAATGCGATAATGGCCAATATCGAGGCTTATATGCCTATGGCGGAATTATATAAAACAAGTGGTGTTTTTCCTTACGCCTTCAATACTATAAATAAATTAATTTGGTTCAGGGAAAATAAACCTGAAGTGATCGATCAAGCGCACCGGTTTTTGTTTATCCCATCACTTTTGGTGAATAAATTGACTGGAGCCTTTATGAATGAGGCCACCATGGTGGGGACCTCAATGGTCTCTGATATCAATACTCGAAATCTGTCAGAAAAATTGTTGTCCCACATTCCACTGTCACAGGATGTTTTTGGTAAAGTGGAAGAACCTGGAAGCTTGGCAGGTGAAGTACAACTCCTCGCTTCAGCACAAACAGGTATTCCTGAAGGGACAAAAACCTTTTTGGCTGGACATGACACTCAGTTTGCTATTTTTGGTTCAGGAGCAGAATTAAATCAGCCGGTTTTGAGTTCTGGTACTTGGGAGATTTTGATGACAAGAAGCAATGCGTTTTCGCTGACTTCTTCGGAGTTTGTTAAAAATATCACCACAGAATTTGACGCCATATCCGGTGTCTACAATATCGGACAAAATTGGTTGGGCTCAGGAGTTTTGGAGTGGTTTGCCAAGTATTTTTATCGTGACTATCAAGGGGACGATCGTTATGAAAAAATGATCAGGGATGCGGAATTGGAGTGTCCCGGAGCGGAAGGTGTACAGGTTGATGCCACCTTTTATGAAGATGGAAGTAGTCCCAATTTGGGGCTCATAAAAGGCTTGTCTATCGGAACGAGGCGCGGGCAGATTTATCGTGCTTTTCTCGAAAGCCTTGCTTTTAGGCTCAGAGAAGGACTTGAGGCTTTAGAATCCGCAGGAGCCTTCAATGCAGAAAGAATCATTTGCGTTGGTGGTGGTTCAAAGAACCGATTATGGAACCAATTGCGAGCTGATATTTGTCAGGTGCCAATACAGCTGATTGACCAAAAAGAGACCACGGTACTGGGGGCTTCGATGTTTGTTTTTGCGGGAGCGGGATTATATGATTCTCCGGAAGAAGCAAGAAAGCATATTCCATACAATGCAAAGGTTGTTTATCCGTCAGCAAATAGCAGGATTTACGAACAGTTGTATCAAGATTATCTGCAATTAAAAAGTGTTCATTCAAAGCATACGACATGTTAAAAGGAATTTCACCTCTTCTTAGCCCTGAGTTACTTTCGGTTTTGTGTGAAATGGGACACGGCGACGAGATATTACTTGCCGATGCTCATTTTCCGTCGCTGAATTATAAAACCAAGGTCTTACGTGCTGACGGAATCAACATCGATGATTTAATGTTGGGCATTTTGCCACTTTTTGAGTTGGATCAATATGCGGAATTTCCATTGGTGATGATGGATGCCGTTGCCGGAGATACCTTAGATCCATTAGTCGAGTTTCGTTACCGAAAAAGTATGGAAACGGTGACCTCTGAGGATTTTAAAATTCAAAAGATGGAACGGTTCGACTTTTATAAAAGAGTCGAAGGTGTCGCTGCGATTGTCATAACGGGCGAGTTGGCAAAGTATGGTAATATTATTCTGAAAAAAGGAGTTACTCCAGTTTTCACCCTAAAGGCCGAAAGTTATGAATAGTGAAGTGAAAGTAGTAGAAAGGAAATATATTCTTCCTTTTATCTTGATAACCAGTCTGTTTGCACTTTGGGGGTTTGCAAATGATATTACCAACCCAATGGTGGCGGCCTTTAAAACAGTCATGGAGATTTCCAATGCGAAGGCATCTTTAGTGCAATTTGCATTTTATGGAGGATATGCAACGATGGCCATCCCTGCAGCGCTTTTTGTGCAAAGGTACAGTTATAAAAAAGGAATTCTTTTAGGGCTGACATTGTATGCGGTAGGAGCATTGATGTTCTGGCCAGCGGCTCAATATCAGATGTTTGGGTTCTTCTTGTTGTCTTTGTATGTACTCACATTTGGCTTGGCTTTCTTGGAAACAACCTCAAACCCTTACATCCTATCGATGGGAAGTGTGGAGACTTCTACTCGCAGGTTGAACCTCGCGCAGGCTTTCAATCCCATGGGATCATTGCTGGGGATGTTTGTCGCTTCCCAGATTGTATTATCAGCCTTAGAATCTGATAAGCAGCGTAATGCTGCGGGTGAGCTGATATTTTCGAGCCTGGATGAGGGAACCAAAGCGGTCATCCGTGCGCATGATCTGATGGTGATCCGAAATCCATATGTCGCCCTGGGACTAGTGGTTTTTTTAATGTTGATTGTCATTGCGCTGGTAAATATGCCGCAACTTGGGCAGGTTAACAAAATCCATCCACTGAAGTCCTTCAACCGGTTAGTCAAAAATATTACCTACAGAGAAGGGGTGATTGCTCAGGTGTTTTATGTGGCTGCACAAATCATGTGCTGGACATTTATTATTCACTATGCAGAAAATTTGGGATTAAATAAAGCAACAGCACAGATGTATAATATTGTGGCTATGGGGATTTTTCTCGGAAGTCGCTTCTTGAGTACCTTTTTGATGAAGTACATCAATTCAAGGTTGTTGTTACTGGTTTTTGCTATTGGCGCCTTGGTTACTATTTCCGGTGTTATTCTTTCGCAGAACATATTTGGACTGTATTGTCTGGTAGCCACTTCGGCTTTTATGTCATTGATGTTTCCCACCATTTATGGAATCGCTCTTGAAGGAATAGGAGAAGATGCCACCCTGGGAGCCGCAGGTTTAGTGATGGCCATTGTTGGAGGTGCATTGATGCCGCCCTTGCAAGGGGCAATCATAGATTTGCAGGTAATTAATGGCTTTCCTGCCGTGAATTTATCCTTCCTGTTGCCACTGATATGCTTTGTGGTGATTGCGCTGTTTGCTCACAGAAGTTACCAGAGCCATAAAAAATTAAATCAATAAAACTGATCAAAGTAAAAAATGGAAAAGTTACCAATAAACGCTCAAAGCGAGATCAATAAAGTTTCACAGATCGCAGGCTATTTATGGCAGCGTGAGTGGGCAGAAAGAAATGCAGGAAATATATCGATTGATATGACGCATTTATTTGATGATCAGTCCATGTCAGTCAAAAGTGAGGAGATTGCTTTTCCCTTACCTAAAGAAGCAGCTGGTATGGTGTTGTTTGTTACTGGAACGGGTTGTCATCTGCGCCATTTAGTGGATCGAGTGAAAGAGGTGGCCTGTATTCTGAAAGTGAATTTAGAGGCGACAGGTTACGCCATCGTTTGGGGTGGCGAAAAGGTAGATTTTCGTCCTACTTCGGAATTGATTTCACACGTAAAAATTCACCTGTTCAATAGAGGGGCGAACCCAACACATAAAGCGATAGTTCATACGCATCCAACTGAGCTGATTGTGATGAGTCATCATCCCATCTTTCAAGAAGAAGATAAGTTTAATCATAGCCTTTGGAAAATGTGTCCTGAAGTACGGGTTTTTGTACCCAAAGGAGTGGATTGTACGCCTTATGCTTTGTCGGGAACGGAAGCCTTAGCTGATGTTACGATTGAGGGGCTGAAAAACAGGGATGTTATCCTTTGGGAGAAGCACGGTGCTTTATCAACGGGAAGCGATGTAGAGACCGCTTTTGATTATCTGGATGTGGCCAATAAAGGTGCAAAGTTATTATTGACAGCATGGTCTGCGGGATTTGACCCAATCGGTTTATTGGATGATCAAATGGAAGAACTCGAAGTGCTAATGGTTGAGATGGGACTGCTTTAGTTGCTGTTTAAACCAACCGACACATGGTTTCAATGATGAAATTTTTTAAGCATATGTACGTGAGAACGATGAGATTTTTGAATTTAAGTGCTTTTGCTTTGTTAATCATAGGGCTAATTAGCTGTGGTTCAAAGCATAATACTACCGTGGAAAAAGCATCAACATTTAATGTGGATGCTCAGCTGGATTATTGCCTAAGCCAAGCAGAAAAAACCCTGGCAATGATCCCCAAAGATTCTTTGTTTCCAAGAACTATAAACCAGGGGAGCACCCAATGGCGGTTCGTGGAAAAGGACGATTGGACCAGTGGGTTTTGGCCAGGGACACTTTGGTACCTCTATGAATATTCTAAAGATGAAAAATGGAGGGCGCAAGCGGATCGATATTCACGATTCTTAACTTCGTTATCACAAAACCCTCCTTTGGACCATGATATAGGATTTCAAATGTTTTGCAGTTTTGGAAATGGATACCGCCTGACAGGCAATCCAGAGTATAAAGAGATTATTAATAAGTCAGCAAAACAACTGACCACGCTTTACAATAAGAATGTTGGAACAATTTTGAGCTGGCCTCGTGAGGTGCCGAATATGGAGTGGCCACACCACAATACGATCATGGATAATATGATGAATTTGGAATTGCTGCTCTGGAGTGCTGAAAATGGTGGTGACCCAAATTTTAGGAAAATCGCCATTGACCATGCCGAGACGACAATGAATAATCATTTTAGAGACGATTTCACTTCTTACCACGTTGTTATTTATGACCGAGAAACTGGGGAGAAAATCAAAGGAGTAACGCATCAAGGATTGGCGGATGATAGTATGTGGGCAAGAGGTCAATCGTGGGCAATTTACGGTTATACTTTAATGTATCGAATGACGGGTGATGTACGATACCTTGACTTTGCTCAAAAAGTTACTGACGTGTATCTGAGCCGTTTACCGAAAGATAAAATACCATATTGGGATTTTAGTGCCAAAGTAAATGCAGATACTCCGCGCGATGCCTCTGCTGCAGCTGTTACAGCATCTGCATTATTGGAGTTAGCGACCTTTGTGAAAGGGGATAAAAGGGAAGAATATTTGCAGTCGGCAAAAGTTATGCTGGAGGAGCTGTCTTCGGAGCGATACCAAAGCAGAGCAGAAAATAATGCCTTTTTATTGCATTCAACAGGGCATTTTCCTGCTGGTTCGGAAATTGACGCTTCGATAAATTATGCCGACTATTATTATGTTGAGGCTTTGATAAGGCTAAAGCGGTTGAATACTGGGTCGATGTAATGAGCTCCGATTTTACTGATCGGTAGTTTAACATAATAACTGGAAGTGGATTTCTAAGAATCCATATTGTTTGATTGATGATAGGGGAAGGGAGGGGAAATCGTAAATGGACGCTCCTTTCCTTATACTTAACTAACTTGAAATATATGATATAGAATAATTACTATAAAGTAAGCCTGCAACGGATTTAAATCCGAACTTATATTTTTTCAGATACAAAAATTTTTACTTAGCCAAGCTAATGATCTCTTATTTTAATAGGGTTATATTTTAATTCATTTTTGAAACGATATGCAAACTGCATTATCTGCAAATTAATGAAGATTATATTCCAAAATAGGTGATCATGTTTATTCAAAATTTCACGTGATGAGAAGTTTTGTGTAATTGGATTAGTATAAAATTATTTTTTATAAAGTACAAGGAATATGAATTGGGTAAACCTATTCACTGGGTGACCGTGTGAAGAGAAATATATCGCTTTCATCTGTAAAGTTATATAGCTATTGCCATACGTATGTTGATGTGTATTTATTGTATAATTTTTCACAATTTATTTCAGTAATTTTTTTGTTTGATGCATACATTTTATGCCAAAGTTAATTATCTGGGCGGTAGAATGATGATAAATATTTACAGCTTGCCCAGTAGTTCTTGTTATTGGGGATTGTGTATTGTATTGCTTTCAATCAAAAAAGGATTTGTTAATTCGTAACTTAAATATTGTTAAAATGGTGAAAATAAGGTGGTTGTAATTTTGAATTGCCCGTTTGCCTGAATGGTTCCCATGGAATGGGAAGGGGTATTTTCTATGTATATTTTATATAATGTATTGTGGATTTTTATATTCTGATTGAGGAGCGATGATGTTCCTTAAATATTAGAGGTTGACCATATGATGATTTTTGTTCGTGAAGCTAAACACTTCTGGTGTGTGGCATTTTCAATGGCACAAAATGATTCATCAATAAGTTCTACGATATAATAAATTTTTAAAGTTGATTTAACTTTAGTGTTATTTTAGTAGAAGTTATGAACATAAAAAGACGATAAGTACTTAAAGGCAGTAGAAATATTAGATTTATTTTGGCTATTAAATTATTTTGATATAATTTAATACTACAATGTCATTGAGGAAGGTCTTGGTCTATTTTTGGTAAAATTTTTGAAATCATAATTTTCAAAATTGATGCGCTATTTTTTTAATATCTTCAATCTATGTAGAAGATATAGCACATCTTTTTACCATATGTTTATTAGGTCTTTGAATACATTTTTTTGTAAGTAGCTCGAGTGAGTTGCACGTATTTTTATATAATTTATTTCTTATGACAAAGGTATCTTTTACTATTTTTAAGCATGCTAAGCGGGGAATTTGCCTTGCTATTATGGCACTGCTTTTCATGATGAACCCTGGGGTCAATGCTGCCATACGGGATGATGGTGGCAAACCTGGATTAAATGATGTTCAGGAAGGGTTTGAAGTCTCTGGTCAAGTAACTACATCTGATGATTTTTCACCTGGTGTAACTGTAATGATCAAGGGAACAACCATCGGGACAATTACGGATTTCGAAGGTAAATATACGCTTACCGTAAATGATCCAACTGATGTGTTGGTGTTCTCGTTTGTTGGCTACAAAACCAAAGAGGTGGTTGTTGGTAACCAAAAAACGATTGACGTGGTGTTGGATACTGACCTTATTCAATTGGAAGAGTTAGTAGTTGTCGGTTACGGCCAACAAAAGAAGGCGACGCTTACTGGAGCCGTTGAAACCATTAAATCGGAAGTTTTTGAAAGCCGCGCAGTAGCCAACCCAGCATTGGCTTTGCAAGGTCAGACACCTGGTTTGAATGTTACCCGATCTTCTTCTCGACCAGGGGATGAAGGTCTGAACATCAGTATTCGTGGTTCAAATTCCATTAATGGTGACGGCACGCCGTTGATCATTATTGATGGGGTAGCGACTTTGGGAACGACAGCTTTTACTTCCTTGAATGCGGATGACATCGAGACGATGTCGATCTTGAAGGATGCTGAAGCAGCGATTTATGGTGCGCGGGCATCCAATGGTGTGATTTTGGTAACCACCAAAAAAGGGGACGGTAAAGTCAAGGTGAACATTTCAAGTCAGTTGAATGTAAACACGCCTTCTATGCGTTTTTCTTTAGCAGATGGCCCTCAACAGTATGCAAATGCTTGGTTGGGCTATGGCGAGCAGGATAAATTGGCAGGCTTGGATACCTATTATTGGGCCTGGACAGAAGATCAACTCAACTGGATGGCCCGGGGAACTCCAGGCTATATGCAAACGCCCTATTGGGGAAATGTTTGGATAGGAGATAATCTTCAATTCGACGATTTGTACGGTAATTCCTTTTCAACTCAAAATACAGCCAGTATTTCAGGAGGTGATGAGAAAAGTAATTTTAGGGTTTCTTTGGGTTATAATGAAGAAGTGGGTCCCGTTAAACCTACTTATGATGGACTAAAGCGTTATAATATCCGATCAAATTATAATTTTAATGTCAATCGTTGGTTAGATATCAAAACAAGTATTTCGTATTTCAATCGCAACCAATCCGGTCCTACTTATAGTGGTTTCCGCGCCTTCAATGAGATTCCTCTGTTTCCTGTTACAAACCCTTACGGTAACTGGAGTGCTAACTTTGGAGAGCAGGGTGGGGGAATTAATAGAATGGCTGAAATGGTTGATGGAGGTAGAAGAAATAATAACCGACAGGAGTTAAGAACGCAGGCAAGTGCGACCTTTAAGCTTCTTGAGCAATTAACTTTTACGGCCGATGTTGCGCTTGATAATGCTTGGAGAAACAATCAGCAGTATACTTCTGAAGTACCTACCTACTCCTGGAATAATACCCCAGCAGTGGCTAAAATCAATCAAAACAATAATTACATTTATGAATTTTCGGGGATTGATCGACATGAAACTTATCAGGGTATTTTCAACTACAATAATAAGTTTGGGAAACACTCCATCAATATTACCGGTGGTGGTACGGCAGAAAAGCGTACCGCTGATGAAATGTCTGCCAAATTATGGGGATTTGAGGATTTAGGTGTGCCAGATTTAGGTATGGGAAGTGTGGAAGACCGATTTGAGATTAAAGGTGGTGGATCTAATTGGGGCTTGATGTCTTTGTTAGGAGCTATAAACTATGATTACAACAACAAGTACCTTTTAAAGCTTCAGGGAAGACGAGATGGTTCTTCTAAATTTGCGAAAGGACACAAGTGGAAGAATTTCGGTAGTGTATCCGGTGGTTGGGTTATTTCTGAGGAGAATTTCTTAAAAGGAAATAACACTCTGAGCTTTTTGAAATTACGTGCAGGATATGGTGCTGTGGGTAATCAGGGGGGTATTGGTAACCATGATTATGCCTCTCCAATCGACCGAAGTAATTTCATGTACTTTGGCCAACAAGATATCGCGCAATACTTACGTGCTACGGCCAATGTGATTACGACTAATGAAAGAACCTGGGAGGTAATTACAACACAAAACGTGGGTATGGACTTCGGCTTTCTTGAGGGCAAACTGAGTGGTACTGTGGAATTGTATAAAATGATCAACGACGGTATGTTGATCGGTGTAACTTATCCATCAATTTTGGGTGGCAGCCCCAAAACAACCAACCACGGTAAATTGGAAACGAAAGGTTGGGAATTCCAAATTGCCTGGAGGGATCAGATCGGTAGCGATTTCAACTATAACATTGGTTTCAATATCTCCGATAACAACAACAAATTGCTTTCTATGGAAGGTAAAGAATCCTTCGAAGAGGGGCTTGTTAAACAGCGTGTGGGGTATCCATTGAATTCTTATTTCTTGTATGAAACTGATGGGATGTTCTCAAGTCCAGAAGAAGCGCAGGAATATTACGCCAAATACAGTGAAGGAGGAACCATCGGACGATTACCTACTAATCCGAACACACTCCGAGCAGGTGATATCAGAATCATTGACCGTGACGGTAACGGATACATCGATCCGATCGGAGACCCAAGTAATGGTGATACTGGAGATTTGAAATTTATGGGCGATAACCAAGCGCATTATACTTTTGGTATTGACTTAGGCTTCAATTACAAGCATTGGGATTTCAGCGCTTTCTTCCAGGGTGTTCTTCAGCAAAACATGTACCGTTCAGGTCAGGCAGCTTACCCAAGGAGTGGTCATTTTACCAATCAAACCACTGCCTACGATGGTTTAACATGGACTCCTGAGAATCCAAACGCAGAATTTCCTCGGGTTTCAGGTTGGGCATCCTTAGCTGATTGGAATTACCAGTACACTGATATCATGTTGTCAAACGGCCGTTACATGCGATTAAAGAATCTTTCATTCGGTTATACTTTCAACAAGGAACAGTTGAAAAAACTTAATATTGATCGTTTGCGATTGTACTTCACCGGTAATGACTTGCTGACCTTCTCTTCCATGCTTGATGGTTGGGATCCAGAGTATGGCTCATCATTGGATAACCAATATCCATTTTTCAGAACTTGGGCTTTTGGGCTTAATGTTACATTCTAAAACAGGAAACTATCATGAAGTTTAATAATATTTTTCCCCTATTTTTTATTCTGCTATTAAGCAGTTGTACGGGTTACTTTTTGGATCTTGATGATCCCGCTAATGTAACAGAAGACAGTTATTTCACCAAACCCCATCAATTCAGGGAGGCCGCAAATGAACTGTATAATGCATTGCCGAGTTTTAGAGATAAATCACGTAAATATCGTGATTTCTTCAACTACGGGAATGACCTCATGACGACCCCTAATAGCGGTGACGCCAATTACGCCTATGGAATTATTACAATTCCCATTTCTGATGATATTTGGAATGGTCGCTATGCCAGTTTAAGATCAGTAAATAAGTTGTTGGAACTTGCGGAAAAATACCCAGGAGATCCAGAAGACATTACTCAGAATGTAGGAGAGGCTTATTTTTTTAGAGCATATAATCATTTTGCTTTAATGCAACATTTAGGAGGCGTGCCGATAGTTACTCGAGTGCTTGAGACGGACTCTGAAGAGCTTACAGCACCTCGGAATAGTCGCTATGAAGTTACCGCTCAGATTTTAGCTGATTTGGAAATGGCGATTGAACGACTACCGCTCGAGGGCAATATTCCGAATTCCTACAAAGGATTAATTAGCAAACAAGCAGCAAAGGCATATAAAGCAAGAGTGCTTTTACATGAAGCAACCTGGATGAAATATGTAGGAACAAAAACCGATGGTGACGGATCGGCTACTGGAGCAGGAACCGCAGGACGTGACGAAGCCAACATCAATATCTATCTGACGGAAGCAGTGCAATTGGCCAAAGAGGTCATCGATGACCCTACCTATGAGTTGTTTAACTATAACGATCAGGTAAGTAATATGAGTCATTTCTTTCTCTTTAATCTGGATCCTATTTCCAATCCAAATCCTATTGGTCTTGACAAAACCAGCAATAAAGAGTTTATCATTTCGCGTAAGCATGATATGAATCTTTTCCACGATGGCAACCCCTCGCAGTATGGTAGATTGGCTCCGAGTCGTAAAATGATGGATATGATCCTTTGTTCTGATGGCTTGCCGATAGAAAAAAGTTCCCTCTTCCAGGGCTATACCAATGCAGGAGATGAGTACATCAATCGTGATTATCGTATGAAAGGATATTTTTCTTCTTACTTCTTATATGGAAATTATACTGATCTGACATCCGGAGTAATGAATAATTCCAATGTTCGATTGCTTGGTTTTAATGATGCAGATGCTGGTGGTGGTTATCAATGTCATAAATTCACCAAATTCGGACAAGGTGAAACACAGGATGTAGTTGTTAATGGTGGTACAGATATGCCATTCCTTCGACTGGCAGAAATGTATCTCACTTATATCGAAGCAGTATATGAGTTGAGAGGAAGTGTTACGGATGAGGATTTGAACATTTCAATCAATAAAACCCGCGAGCGTGCTGGATTACCTGCACTTACCAATTCCTTTATAGCTGCAAATGGGTTGAATATTGGGGAAGAAATTCGCAGAGAATGGGCCATAGAATTTTATGCAGAAGGTCACCGATTCAATAACCTCAAGCGTTGGGGAATCGCAGAACAAGCGTTGGGAGAGCCAATTTTAGGTATGGTGGTAGAAGGTACGGCGTTTGAAAATGATCCCGAGCGTTATCAAAAAGATGCCTATCCAAATGACCCGGTTGATTATACTTTGCCTAACGGGCAGACTTTGAAAACAATTGTTTGTGCTAAGGAGTCCGATCGTTACTTCAAGTTGGCTCATTACTTAAATCCAATTCCTTCGGGTCAGATTTTGTTGAATACCAACTTAAAGCAAAACCCTGGTTATTAATTTTTTATGTCAGGGAGGTTTAATTTCAGCAACAGCATTTCTATGAGGTGTTGTTGCTGATTCACCAATTATTTTTTACTATAATGAAAAAATATATATCTAATAAGTATGCCTTACTTATGATTTTGTTTGTGGGCATGGCACTCTCATCGTGTTTCGACAGAGATGAATATGAACCAACGATCCCAGAGTTTGGGGAAATATCGCTTAATGATTTCTCTCCCAAAACGGGACTTCCTTCTACGATGGTAACCATACAGGGGGAAAGTATGGGCGAATTTGCTGACCCTTATTTCATTACATTTAATGGGGTAGAAGTAGATAAAACCACCATACAGGTAACCGATACCGAATTACTTGTACCTGTTCCAACAGATGCAAGTACAGGTTTGCTACAAGTAAAATACCTTACTCAAGTCATTGATATGGAAGAGTTTGTGGTTATTCCAGGGGCTAAGGTTGCAAGCGTAAGCCCCAATGTTGGGGTTGCCGGTGATGTGGTCGTGATTAAGGGAGAAAACTTCAAGGATTCTGAAGTGATTGCTGTATTGTTTGAATCCAATGACGGTGGAGCAATCGGAGAGATTATCTCGGTAACTGAAACAGAAGTGGAAGTGCGTGTTCCCGCAGGTGGAATTTCTGGAAACCTGATCATTCACCATGGGCCACAAGTCATTGATGGTCCTGAATTCACTTTCCCATTTACGGGTATTGAATCTGATTTTGCCGAAGATGAAAACGGCTGGCAACCTGTGGTTGGGACGGCTGTCGCTGCGGATGGTTTCTTGAATGTAGCCTTGAGTGGTGGAGCATCAGCGATTAAATATGAGCAAGCCATTAACTTTGATGTGGCGACTTATCCTATTTTGGCTGTGCAGGTAACCCGTGTTAAGGATTATGACTTAACATTTGAAACTGACTTTGGTAAATTCCAGCAGGATGCCCCAGAGTATAATTCTTTCAATTACACAGGAGTTTTACATGGCGATGTCTATTTCTGGGATTTGACTGACGGTGCTTTCGTCGACGAGAATGGCAACAGAACTACTTTTGAGGCCGGAGCAGATAATATCACGGAGCTGATTCGCTTCAATTTTAATTCCAATATTGCTGAAGGTATTAAAGTAAACTATATTCGCTCTTTTGAGAATATGGCCAAGCTTGAGGAATATACAGAGGCAGCAATGCCTAATGGTAAATACGTTTGGGAGTTTGATAAGAACGTATCTGAAAAGGCACTCTGTGACTGGACAGATCATAGATCTTCAACTACTGCTGTACAGAAAAACAGTAGATTTGTTTCTACACTTGGCGAGGATCGATTAGACCTTTGTCAAAACTGGAAAAATGGTAAAAACTCTACTGGCGGGCAAAACGTTCCAGGTACGCCTGACTGGGTAGATAACTGGGTGTATCACCCTGATTATCCGATTTATGCCGTTCGTGCCAAATTCGCAAGAGACGATCAACGCCTTGCTAAGTTCTATAAATCAGAGCGTGGATTTGGTGGTAATGACCATATTCTAAACTCTGTACATATTGAAGAGCAAAGAGGTGAAGATACGGGTACCTATATTCCTGTTGATGGAGACGATGTGGTATTCTATTGGGATATGAGCCAGGAAGTAACCGCTACTGAGATGATGACTGATAACCTTACTGGTCGTCAGGGAACTGCAATTTGGGATATGAACAAATTTAATGCAAACGGTGTCGCTGGAGATGTCTGGGAAATGGATTGGTTCATTACTTTTGAATCGGTTCAAGCGCTACAGGAATACTTAGCTAATGGAAATTAGTATTGCTCAATAATTAGCAAGCAGGTTTTTTTAAGGCCTGCTTGTTTTAGCTATTTTTTTAAATCATACATGCGATGAAACTACCCTACAATTTTAGTATAACCAATTCAATCAAACATTTATGTTTGATTTGTGTCACGCTTTTATTTTTACAACTTCCATCAATTGCGCAGGAAGTCGTTACTGTAAGTTCTATGGAGGAATTATGGGAAATATCAGCATTATCGGATCAGGAAGTGGTGATGACTCCCGGCGTTTATGTTGTGAATCAATCCAATATGCTGAGCAGGCCTGATAAGTATAAGTGGTCAGGAACTGTCTTGAGAATTTCTGGATCAAATAATACTTATGACTTTACAGGAGTAAAGATCGAAGTGGATTTTGATTCCTTCTTTCAAATGGTCCCCAAAGCAGAAATAATTAATTTTCATAACACGGGGAGCAACAATGTTTTTAAGAACCTTGAAATTGAGGACATTATTGCTGATGTTAATAGCCTGGACTGCTCTATTTTTGGTGGTGCTTTAGGCGTTAAATTTGATGGGAACGACAACCTGATGGAAGGTTTCAAGTTGACGATTCGAGGATCTTTTCCATATGGTTATGGGGATATTTTTGGGAAAGCAGGAACCTGTAACCAAATTGGGCACTGTAAGCACAGCGGTTATTTGATCCGTGGTGAAAGAAACCACCTTCTGAATTGTGAACTCTATAGCCGTGCTTATGGGCACGGGATATTTGTGCAGGGCGGAATAGATACCATAATTGAAGGTTGCTATATTGAAGGGGAGCTACGTACTACAGATGAAGTTTATGATGAGATAGGCACTAATTCACCTGCTGATAAGGTGTATCAGCAATATGGCTATTTCAGAACATCCAATGACTGCAATATGGCTCAGAATAATGAAGATAATCCTGATTTTGAAGAGCTTGGTTTGGAAAGAGGATGGCGTTTCAGTTGTCAGGAAGATGGAATACGTGCCTATACCAGCGGTCCTGTTTGGGATCATGAAAGGGAGCAGGAGACAACGACTCATCAGCGAACCACCAATATGACGGTTTTAAATTGTACGGTGAAAAATTTCCGGTCAGGAGTGGTGATTACTCATGCTTCAGGTGTAAAATATGCAGAAGGATGTGTTTCTATTGGTTGCGAGACCGCCTATAGTATGGGTACAGGAGTTGTGGTTGATAGTAAGGGGGATGCAACCAACGGACCATTGATCGTCCATGAATATTCAAATGACCGTAACGGATATGCAGAATTAGAACTTTTAAAAAGTGAACACGAGGAGGATGAGGGCAAGTATAATGATATGATGGCATGGCTTTCGGGTAGTAACCATAATTTTACCTTCAAGTATGCTGAGGGAGAGGAATTTTCTGAAGATGCCGCACCACCCTATGACATCCGAATTGCAGGCGTCAGACGTGGATGGAGACATGTTTACGGAGATAAGGATTATGCTGTAACAAACTCAACGGTGAAAAATTATACACATGCCCCAGTGGCTTTAGGGGATAAATCTGCTGACAATAAATACCTGACTTTGGGAGAAGCAGAAGATTTAGGAACGAATAACTCCTTGATTGAGGCGGTAGCCGACTATGATTGTGGTGATAATATTATTGAAGCCATAACTGTAGAAAATGAAGAGGAACTTGTAAAGGGAATCAATTATAAGTATTACGAGGGAGCATTTGTTAACATTCCTGATTTTGAGAGTATTACACCCGTTAAGGAAGGTCTTGCAGATGGGGTAAATTTGCATGAGAAAGAAGATGGAGAGAAGTATGCTTTTGAGTTTGATGGATACTTTAAGATCAGCGAAACTGGGCCTTATCGATTTAACCTTGCCTCAAGTGATGGTTCGAACCTTTATATTAATGATGAATTAATCATTGAAAATGGTGTTCGCCAGGATTTGGTAGAGTTAAGTGAAATTGTTTGTCTTGAAGAAGGATTTCACAAGATTCGAGTAGAATACCTACAATACCAGAATGTAGATATGCTGTCGCTGACAAAAGAAAATTCAGAAACGTCTGAAAGGCTGAGTTTCTATTGTCATTTTGAAGAAGATGGTGAAGAGCCTGGAGAGGGTGAACCAGGTGATGGAGAAGAAGAGGAGATTGTCAGCTCTGTTACGGGAAAATTGATTTTTGAAAATTTCACCTCGCCAAATCCAGTGAAAGATCGTCTATATATCGACGTACCACAGGCATTAAAAAATGCGGGAGATTTGAAGGTGGTCATCTACAATGTAAATGGAAATAGAATTATCTCGCGGGGAGTTAAGGCGGATGTTGCATTGGATGTTTCTACACTTCCAGTAGGGTTATATTTTGTTCACTTGTCTTCTGTAAATAAAATTTATGCCAATAAAATCCTAAAAGTAGCTCCGTAAGTTTGTCTAAATACTGCCTCTAACTTGTTTTCATCAAAACAATATCAAGCCCTGATATAAAATATGATTATCCAATTTCCATGATTCGACAAAGCCTTTTGTTAAATTTTTAGGTAGGATAAATTAATGAAATGATAAGTGGGTGACCATCTTGTTACTATAAATTCAATTTGCAAATTGACTGTATTTATTATTGATGAAAACAAGGAAGGGGTTAGTTTTTTATTTAAAATTTGGAATAGATTTTATTTATTTTTTAATGTATTGACATACAGTTTTTCGGTTGGTATTGTGTGCAATGATGTAGTGTCAAAGAATTATATTTTTAGGAGTTTTTCAATTTTTAATTTATGAAAACATTATACCATATTTTTGGGGTTGCTTGGGCAATAGCCTTCATTCTTGCCGCCAATAATGTGCAAGCACAAACCGTTGTCAATTCCCTGGAGGAACTTAAACCTTTAATGGCGAAAGATAATGTCAATGTTAAGGTTGCCCCAGGAACTTATTCCATCACGAAGGAAGATTTTTGGAATGGTAACTGGGGGTATATTGTTCACCCTGAAATAACTTATGCAATGGCTTTAATGCTATTTGAGGGTAGCAATAGTACCTATGATTTTACCGATGTTACCATTAAGATGAATACAGATCTATTTACAGCCTTTGGTGATGTGGATCTATGGGAGGTACAGGTTATTGGTAATAACAATGTTTTGAAAGGGCTTACTATTATTGATGATGGCTCGGTCGATGATGCCCCAACGCGTGGTGTTTGCAATGTTGTTATTGATGGTAAACAAAACGTCATTGATGGTTTTCATGTAACCGCAAAGGGTTCTTTCCCATATGCTTATGGCGATATGTTTGGAAAAGGCGGCGGTGGAAATTTTGTGAATCATAAGAAACACAGTGGTATCCTGATCAGGGGAGAAGATAATACACTAAAAAATACGACACTAATTCAGCGCGCTTACGGTCATTGTGTGTTTATGCAAGCGGCTGTTAGACCCACTATTGATGGTTGTTACATTGAGGGGGAAATGCGATCAACTGATGAAGTTTTAGCGGAGGCAGGTACCGGAAGTATTGCTGATGTACTCGATATGGAAACCGTATGGGGTTACAAAGTACCTCCGGGCTACATGTATGCACTTTGTGAGGAAGGCATCCGATCCTATAATGCTGGAGAAACGATTGTCGATGGTAAATATATCAAAAGTAGAGGTGCAAGTGATATTACAGTACTCAATTCTACTGTAAAGAATGTGAGGGGAGGAGTTTCATTGCGATTGGCCTCTGGCAATCAATATGTTGAAAATGTTACCTTATTAGGGTGTGAGTTTGGTTTTTCCCCAGGTTTCGGAACGGTTGTTAATTGCCGAGCAGACGCTGCTTATGGTGC